>DATISK010000234.1:0-3160 GCA_035581545.1 Ornithinimicrobium sp.
CGCAACCCCAAGGTCCAGGCCGCGACCCAGCAGGCCCAGGAGACCGTCACCCAGCAGGCGGCCGCCGCCGGTTCGGTCGTGGCCGACAAGGCCAAGGAGACCGCGGGCAAGGTGCGCAGCAACGACAGCAATGGCGCCCACAGCTCCGGGCAGTGGGGCTCGACCCAGTGACGCACTGAGCGTGGAGCGCCTGCCGCACCCGCTGACCGGACACCTGTTCGCGTCCCCCGTGCCTCCCGGCACCGGGTGGCCCGACGACCCGGCCCGACCCGACACCCCGGTGGCCCGCACGGCCGCCGGGGTGCGGCGTCTGGCCCGGGCGACGGTGGGCCTCGACGACCTCGACGCGGCCGTGTCGGTCTGCCGTGCCTGCCCCCGCCTGGTGCGCTGGCGCGAGGACGTGGCCGCGACCAAGCGCGCGTCCTTCGCTGACCAGCCCTACTGGGGGCGCCCCATCCCGGGCTGGGGCTCGCCCACCCCGCGGATCGTGATCGTCGGCCTGGCACCCGCCGCCAACGGTGGCAACCGGACCGGTCGGGTCTTCACCGGCGACAGCTCCGGGGACTGGCTCTTCGCCAGCCTCCACCGGGTCGGACTCGCCACCCGGGCCACGTCGATCCACGCCGGCGACGGGCAGGCACTCCCCGACACCCGGATGGTTGCCACGGTCCGTTGTGCACCCCCGGCCAACAAGCCGACACCGGCGGAGCGGGATACCTGCGCGCCGTGGCTGGACCGCGAGCTCGCCCTGGTCGCGCCCACCTTGCGGGTCGTGGTCGCCCTCGGGGCTTTCGGCTGGGACGCCAGCCTGAAGGCGCTGGCCCGCGCGGGACACGGCGTACCCTCCCCGCGGCCGCGCTTCGGGCACGGCGCCGAGGTCCCGCTCGACGGGCTCACGCTGGTCGGGAGCTACCACCCCAGCCAGCACAACACCTTCACCGGGCGGCTCACCCCGGACATGCTGGACGACGTGCTCGGTCGCGCGCGGGCGCTGTCAAAGTCACCTGGGTGAACCGCCCGCCAAGCTTCCGCACGGAAGTGTGAACGACACGCCGGTGCGACCGCAGCCTCGTGCGGAAGCTCGCGCGCCCGGCGGCAGACCTGCGACGCTGTGGCCTCCTGCGCCCCCGTATCCCAATCGGCAGAGGAAGCCGCCTTAAAAGCGGCACAGTCTGGGTTCGAGTCCCAGCGGGGGCACTGCTGCAGAGATGAAGACTTCTGCAACTCTGCACTAGACTGGCCGCCATGACCGTGAGCGTTCCGCTGTACCAGGCGAAGGCGGAGCTCTTCCGCACCATCGGGCACCCGGTGCGCATCCGCGTCCTCGAGCTGCTGCAGGACGGCCCGCGACCCGTGCACGAGCTGCTGGCCGACATCGAGGTCGAGTCGTCCAGCCTCTCCCAGCAGCTGGCGGTGCTGCGCCGGGCCGGCCTGGTGGTCTCGTCCCGCGAGGGCGGCGAGGTGCTCTACACCCTCAGCACGACCGAGGTGGTGGACCTGTGCCGTGCGGCTCGCCACATCCTGGCCTCGATCCTCGCCGGGCAGGACGAGCTCCTCGCCCAGCTGCGCGCGGATGCCGACGCCTCGTGAGCCTGGTCCGCCCGCTCGGCCGGCTGCAGGCGCTCCTCCCGACCCGGTCTGACTGGGACGCCGTACGCCGCAGCCCCCGGCACGACCTCGTCGCCGGCCTGACCGTGGCGATCGTGGCCCTGCCCCTGGCTCTTGCCTTCGGCGTCACCTCCGGCATGGGCGCGCAGGCGGGGCTGGTGACCGCGATCGTCGCCGGAGCCGTCGCCGCCGTGTTCGGCGGGTCCAACCTCCAGGTGAGCGGCCCCACCGGGGCGATGACCGTCGTCCTCGTCCCCGTCGTCCACGAGTTCGGCGCCTCCGGCGTGCTGATGGTGGGCCTCCTCGCCGGGCTCGCCCTGGTGGCGATGGCGGTGATGGGGCTCGGCCGCTACGTCCGCTACCTCCCGGCGCCGGTGGTCGAGGGCTTCACCGCCGGCATCGCGGTGGTCATCGCGTTGCAGCAGGTGCCGGCCGCGCTGGGGATGGACCCCGGCAGCCAGGAGCGCGTCTGGGCCGTCGCCGCCGACGCCGTGGCCCGGTTCGTGGCCTCCCCGCACCCGGCCTCCCTCCTCACCGCGCTGGCCGTCGCCGGGCTCATGCTCCTCGGTGCCCGCTGGCGCCCCGGCCTGCCGTTCTCGCTGGTGGGCGTCCTGCTGGCCACCCTGGCGGCGGAGGCGTTCGACCTGCCGCTGATCCGACTCGGAGACCTCCCGGCGGGACTGCCGGGCCCGTCGCTGGGCTTCGTCGACCTCGGCGCCGTCCCTGCACTGGTCCCGGCCGCCCTGGCCGTGGCTGCGCTGGCCGCTCTCGAGAGCCTGCTCTCGGCAAGCGTGGCCGACGGGATGAGCGTGGGACAGACCCACGACCCCGATCGCGAGCTGTTCGGCCAGGGGCTGGCCAACCTGGCCGCCCCCGTGTTCGGGGGCATTCCGGCGACCGCGGCGATCGCGCGCACCGCCGTCAACGTGCGAGCCGGAGCCGTCTCCAAGACCGCGGCCGTCGTCCACGCAGCCGTGCTGCTCCTCATCGTGTCCACCCTGGCCTCGGCGGTCTCCGCGATCCCGCTCGCCGCCCTGGCGGGCGTGCTCCTTGCGACCACGGTCCGGATGGTCGAGGTCGCCTCCCTGCACGCGCTCGTCCGGTCCACCCGCGCCGACGCCACCGTGCTCGGCCTCACGTTCGTGGTGACCGTGGCGGTCGACCTGGTGACGGCCGTGGCCGTCGGGCTGGGAGTGGCCGTCGTCCTCGCCCTGCGCAGCGTCGCCCGCAGCGTGCGGCTCGAGCAGGTGGAGCTGGACACGGGCGACCACAGCGAGGAGGAGCGGTCACTCCTCGCCGAGCACATCGTCGCCTTCCGGCTCGACGGCCCGCTCTTCTTCGCAGCGGCGCACCGGTTCCTCCTGGAGCTCACGGAGGTGGCCGACGTGCGGGTGGTGATCCTGAGGATGGCCCGGGTCACGACCATGGACGCCACCGGCGCGCGGATCCTCGAGGAGGCCATCACCCGGCTGGAGCGGCGCGGCATCACGGTCCTGCTCTCCGGGATCGACCCGGGGCACGACGAGGTCCTCACCCGGCTCGGGGTGAGCGG
>DATISK010000235.1:0-1968 GCA_035581545.1 Ornithinimicrobium sp.
CACCGGGGGAGGACCTCGTGACCACGCTGCGGGGAGTCCTGCCGCAGGAAGTGGTCGTCCGCCGGGCACGCGCCGTGCCCGGGGCGGTCGACGCACGGTTCTCCGCCACCGGGCGCCGGTACACCTACCGGATCTGCGACGACCCGCCCGGGCTCGACCCGCTGCGGCGCCGGGACACCGTGGTCTGGCGACGAGGGCGCGACGTCGGGGCGAGGGACGCGGCGGCGGGTGGCCTGGTGGGGCTGCAGGACTTCGCCGCCTACTGCCGGCCGCGGGAGGGGGCGAGCACGGTGCGGCAGCTGCAGACCTACACCTGGACCCGTGAGGCCGACGGGACGCTCCGGGCGACCCTCGTCGCCGACGCGTTCTGCCACAGCATGGTGCGGGCGCTGGTTGGTGGCGTGGTCCCGGTGGGGGAGGGGCGCCGTGACCGGAGCTGGCCGAAGGAGGTGCTCGGGCGGAAGGTCCGCGACGCGGGCGTCCAGGTGATGCCCGCCCACGGCCTGTGCCTCGAGGAGATCGACTACCCGGCGACCGAGGAGGGTCTGGCCGCACGGGCCACGGCGAGCCGCGCCGTCCGGGGACCGCTCCACCGGCCGGTCCAGGACGCGCGCTAGGTTGAGCCCATGCTGGCTGCCTACGTCGACGCCATCCATGCCGAGGAGCCGCTGAGGGGGCTCGTGGTCGGCGACCGGCCAGAGCCTGAGGAGCGTCCTGGCTGGACGGTGCTCCCCGTGGTCGCCGCCGGGCTGAACCACCACGACCTGTGGTCGCTGAAGGGGGTGGGTCTGCCGGCGGACCGGCTGCCGATGATCCTGGGGTGCGACGCGGTGGTGCAGCACCCGGAGGAGGGACCGGTCGTGGTGCTGCCGGTCGTGTCCGGCACGCCCGGCTGGACGGGGGACATCACCCTGGACCCACGTCGCACCCTCCTGTCCGAGCTGCACCAGGGGACCCTCGCCGAGCGGGTGGCGGTCCCGGACGGGCACTGGGCCCCCGTGCCGGCCCACCTGGCACCGGTCGAGGCGGCGGCGCTGTCCACGGCCTGGCTGACCGCCTACCGGATGTTGTTCCGCAACGCAGGGGTCAGGCCGGGGGACACCGTCCTGGTCCAGGGAGCCGGCGGCGCGGTGGCCACGGCCCTGGTCCAGCTGGGGGCGGCCGCCGGACTCTCGGTCTGGGTCACCAGCAGGGACGAGGAGAAGGCCCGGGCAGCGACGGACCTGGGCGCCGAGCGGGCCTTCGCCAGCGGCGAACGGCTTCCCCGTCGGGTCGACGCCGTCCTGGAGAGCGTCGGGGCGGCGACATGGTCGCACTCGATCAACGCGCTGCGCCCGGGAGGCACGGTCGTCATCTGCGGCGCCACCTCCGGGGACGCCCCCGAGAAGGCCGAGCTGACGAAGATCTTCTTCAAGCCGCTCCGGGTGGTCGGGTCGACCATGGGGACCCTCGACGAGCTCGAGGCGCTGTGCCGCTTCGTCGGAACGGCCGGCCTGCGGCCGGCCGTGGACAGCACCTACCCCCTGGCCCGCACGGCCGACGCGCTCGCCCAGCTCGCCAGGGGAGAGGTGCGGGGCAAGATCGGGATCACCGTCACCGACGCGACCTGACCTGCCTCCTGACGCCTGACCAGCATGGATGCGGGCCCAGCCAGGGCTTCCGCACGTCCGCGGCGGCCGGATTTGGACCAGGCCCGAGGCTGTGTGTAATGTATCTCCTCGCTGCCCCGCGGAAGCGGAGCAGCGGACCAGCACCCTGGTCGTCCCCCACCTCCACTCGTCCGCATCGCGGATTTGGAGGGTGGAGCGCGGATCAGGTACGCTGGACAGGTTGCCCCGGATGAGGCTCGCGCGGTTGTGTGGGTGTTTGATGGTGTGTGTCCGATCCTTGAGAACTCAACAGCGTGTCAGTTTATTGATGCCATGTATTTGTTTTGCCACCGCGCTTCTGCCCCCCGGTGGGGTGTGG
>DATISK010000236.1:0-8254 GCA_035581545.1 Ornithinimicrobium sp.
AACGGCGACCTCGTCCGCGCGGCCCTCGCCGCCGAGGGCGTGCACCTGTCGGCCGCCGCCGTGCCCGAGGAGGACACCGGGATCTGCGTGGTGCTCGTCGAGCCGACCGCAGAGCGCACCTTCATCACCACCTACGGCGCGGAGCGCCGCATCACCGTGGACTCCCTGGCCCGCAGCGAGCCGGTCGCGGGTGACCTCGTCTGCGTCACCGGTTACAGCCTCGACCCCCCGACCCGGGAGCCCCTGCTGGCATGGCTCGAGCAGCTGCCGGACGGGGTGCAGGTCGTCCTCGACCCGGGCGCCGCCCTGGCCGAGATGCCGGGGGAGGACCGCGGCCGGCTGCTGGCGCTGACCCACGTGTGGACCTCCAACGCGCTGGAGGCCAAGGAGCTCACCGGGGTCGGCGACGTCTCCAGCGCGGCCGCGGCCGTCGCCCGGCACCTGCCCGAGGGCGGCGTGGTCGTGGTCCGGGACGGTGCGGAGGGTTGCGTGGTGCACGCCGAGGGCGGGACGACCTCCGTGCCGGGGTTCCCCCAGGTGCCGCTCGACACCAACGGGGCGGGGGACGCGCACACCGGTGTGCTGTGCGCCGAGCGGACGCTGGGCACCGGCTGGGTCGAGGCCGCCCGCCGGGCGAACGCCGCGGGGGCCATCAAGGTGACCCGGAGGGGACCGGCCACCGCCCCGACGCGGGCCGAGGTGGACGCGTTCCTGCAGGCCCACGACGCAGTCCGGCGCTAGGACTCCCCCGAGCCGGAGGACGCCCCCGAGCCGGTCCAGGGCACTCCGAAGCGCCCGTCGTGGACGACCTCCTCGAGCGGTCGCCGACGGCGCCGGGCCGACCCCGAGGGCGGGCGCGGCACCGCATACCCCAGCGCCACCACCCCCACCAGGCGCCGGTCCGACGGGATCCCGAACGCCTTCCGCACGTGGTCCGCGCGGGACCCGGGCACGCCGAAGAGCAACCCGCCCAGGCCCTCGTCGACGGCGGTGAGCAGGACGAGCAGCGCCGCCATCCCGGTGTCCACGTCCCACCACGGCACCGGCCAGGCGGACGGGTCGCGGTCGGTGTGCCCCTTGTCCGCCTCGGCGTAGCGGTCCAGGTAGGCCCCCGGGTGGGCCAGCAGGACGACGAGGCACGGCGCCGTCGTGACGCCGCGCAGCCACCGGTCAGGGACCACGCCGGGGTCGTTCCGGTTCGGCACCGTCGCCGCCCACCACCGGTCCCGGTCCTCGGCGGCGGTGAGGACGAGCAGGTCGGTGCCCTGGCTGAAGCCGGCGCTGGGACCCCTCCGGGCGGCGTCGAGGACGCGCGCCAGCACGTCGGGGGGCACCGGGCGGTCGGGGTGGAAGTCCCTCACCATCCGCCGGCGCCGGAGGACCTGGTGCAGCTCCATGCCCGGCATCGTGGCACGGCGCGCCGGGAGCGCGAGGGCGCGGGCTCTGGCAGAGTTCGCAGGGACAGGGGCCGGGACGGACAGCGTGGGGCCCGGACCGGACGGCGGGGGCCGCCCGGGGAGAGGAGCGGTGGTGATGCAGATCACACCCAACCATCGGCGTCCTCGCGGCGTCCCCAAGGATGTGAGCACCATCACCCGCGAGCTGCGGCCGCACCAGGTCCGACTCGTCGAGGACGACGGCGGCGCGGAGGCGGACGTCCGCGAGGTCTACCTGGCGTACTTCTCCAGCCTGGCGGGGTGGGCCTCCTACCTGGTGGGCGACCCGGACCTGGGGCACGACATGGCCACCGACGCGTTCGTGCGGCTCCTGCGCGCCTGGGACGACGTCGAGCAGCCCCGCCCGTGGCTCTACACCACGGTGGGCAACCTGGTGAAGGACCACTGGCGCAAGCGCGGCCGCGAGCGCACGGCCTACACGCGCCTGCACGGCGGCACCGACCCCGAGACCGCGGTCGACCACCGACCCGACCCGGCCCTGACCCTCTCGGTGCGCGCGGCGGTCGAGTCGCTCCCCGACCGGTTGCGGCTGGCGGTCCTGCTCCACTACTTCGGCGACCTCACCGTGGCCGAGGTCGCCCGTCAGCTCGGCAAGGCCGAGGGAACGGTCAAGCGAGACCTGCACGACGCGCGGGCCCGGCTCGCGCAGACCCTGGAGAGTGCCCGATGAACGAGCGCGACGACCGCCTGGTCGACGACTTCTTCGACGCCCACCGGCGGCGGGTCGTCGACCACCCCGCCGACGAGGAGACCTGGGAGGAGATCACCGTGCGCGCCCGCAGGGGGCGGGACGGCTCCCGCGGGGCATGGTTCCTCGCCGGGGCGGTGGCGGCGTCGGCGGTGGCGCTGGCGGTGCTCGTCGGGCAGGGCCTGGGCGGCGGAGACGCCCAGCCCGCCCTTCCGGCGGGTCCGGGCCAGGACGGCGGGGCGGTCGTCTCGAGCGGTCCGACCCAGGACGTCCCCGCCGACGACGCCGACGGGGACGCCACGACCGCGGACGGGGCGGGCCGGGACGGTGTCGTGGGTGACGGGCCGACGGCGGACGACACGGCGACCGAGGGGTCGGGCGAGGACGGCACGGACGACGGTCCGCAGGATGTCCCCGACGGGTCGGAGCAGGGTCCCGTGACGCTTCCTCCGGCGGACCTCTCCGACGGGATCTGGATGGTCGAGGAGCCGAGCAGCGACGAGGGCGGCGTGATGAGTGCCGTCTACATGACGTGCGCGGCCGACGAGACCGGGTCGCTGTGTCCCGGGCTGGCCGTCAGCGAGGACGGGGGCGGGTCGTGGACCGCCCGCGCGGACCTGCGTGCCGCCGGCTACGAGGACGCCGTCTCCGGCCGCGGCAGCATCTGGGTATGGAGCGGCGGCGGCCCGGGCGGGCAGGTGCCGGAGGTCGCCACGCCGCTGCTGCGCTCCGACGACGCGGGGCGCACCTGGACCCCGGTGCCGACGCGTGGCGAGGGGGTCATGCGGGTGGAGGTCTTCCGCAGCACGCTCGTCGTGGTCACCCGGGGGTGCGAGGAGGACACCGAGAACTGCTTGGAGGTCGTGGTCACCGACGTGGAGGACGACGACGTCACCGAGGGCCGGAGGCGGATCGTCCTGGACGACCTGCCCGCGACCTGGTGGGGGGCCCCCGGCCCGCTGCCGCAGCTGTCCCTGCAGGCCACCTACGACGCGATCTACCTGCTGCTGACCGAGGAGGGGGTGGGCTACCGGATCGCCGACGGCGAGGAGGTGGCCACGCGGTTCGACCGGCCCGGCTGCGGCCTGGCCACCGCGCCGGAGAGCCAGGACGGCCTGGTCGCGTGGTGTCCCGGGGCCGGGACCGTCGAGCGGTCCCCGGACGGCGGCGGCAGCTGGGAGGAGGTGCCCGCGCCGGCCGGCGGCGGCGTCCTCGGGGTCGGCAGCAACGACGGCCGGCACCTGGTCGTGGCCACCGGGACCGGGATCTGGGTCACCGGGGAGGACGACGGCTGGGACAGGACGCTCGACCTCACGTCCCCCTCGGACACCCTGGTGCGCGCCGAGGGCGGGACCGCGGTGCGCGTGGGCACCGGGTCCGTCTACCTCGAGACCGCGGACGGCGAGGACGCGGCGGCCCGGTGGACCAGCGACGACGACGGCCGGACCTGGACGCAGGAGGCGCCCTTCCCGGTGCCGACGGGCCTGCCATGATGGGGGCATGACCGAGCAGGCAGAGCTGCCCCCGGGCTATCCGCAGGAGTGGGAGGCCGACGTCGTCCTGTCCGACGGGATGGTCGCGCACGTGCGGCCGATCCGCCCGGACGACACCGAGGCGATCCACGAGTTCCACGCGGGCCAGTCCGACGAGTCGATCTACCTGCGCTTCTTCGCGCCGATCAAGCGCCTGTCCGACAAGGACGTCCACCGGTTCACGCACGTCGACTACCACGACCGGGTGGCGCTCGTGATGACGGTGCGGGACACGCTGGTCGGCATCGGCCGCTACGACCGGCTGGAGCCGGACGGCCCGGTCGCCGAGGTCGCCTTCAACGTCTCCGACCACCACCAGGGCCGGGGCATCGGCTCGGTCCTGCTCGAGCACCTGGCCGACATCGGCCGCGAGGACGACGTGCGCCGGTTCGTCGCCGACGTGCTGCCGCAGAACCGCCGGATGATCGGCGTCTTCCGCGACGCCGGCTACGCGGTCTCCCACGAGTTCGACGACGGCGTCATCGCGGTCGCCTTCGACATCGAGCCCACCGACGAGTCCCGGGCGGTGCGGATGAGCCGTGAGCACCGGTCGGAGGCCCGCTCGATGCGGCAGGTGCTGCACCCCTCCTCGGTCGCGGTCATCGGCGCGAGCCGTCGACCGGACACCGTGGGACGGGTCTTCCTCGAGGACATCGTCGCCGGCGGCTACCGGGGACGGTTGTCCGCCGTGAACAACCGGGCCGAGCCCGGCACCGTGATCGAGGGGCTTCCCACGGTGCCCTCGGTGCGGGACGTCGAGGGAGGTGTCGACCTGGCGGTGATCGCGGTGCCGGCCACCGACGTGCTCGACACCGTCGACGAGTGCGCCGACGCCTCGGTCAAGGCCCTGGTCGTCGCCTCCGAGGGGTTCGCCGAGGCGGGCCCGGAGGGGGAGGAGCGGCAGCGGCTGCTGCTCGAGCGGGCGCGGCGGTACGGGATGCGCGTCCTGGGGCCCAACAGCTTCGGCCTGATCAACAACGACCCGGAGATCTCGCTCAACGCCACCCTGGCCTCGGTCGAGCACGTGCCGCCGCACGGCCGCCTCGGGCTGTTCGCCCAGTCCGGGGCGCTCGGGGTCGCCGTGCTGTCCTCGGCCCAGCGCCGCGGCCTGGGCATCTCCACCTTCGCCTCGGCCGGCAACCGGGTGGACGTCTCCGGCAACGACCTCATGCAGTACTGGCTCGACGACGACGCCACCTCCGCGGTCGGCCTCTACCTGGAGTCGATGGGCAACCCCCGCAAGTTCTCCCGCATCGCCCGCAAGCTCTCCTCGATCAAACCGGTCATCGTGGTCAAGTCCGGCGTGGGCGGTGGCAAGTACGGCACCCCCCGCGGGCACCGGGTGCGGGCCACCCAGGAGCGCCCCGAGGCCTTCGCCCAGATGCTCAAGCAGGCCGGCGTCGTGCGCGTGGAGAACCTGCACCAGCTCTTCGACGTGGCCCAGCTGCTCATCAACCAGCCGCTGCCCGCCGGCAGCCGCGTCGGCGTGGTCACCAACAGCGACGCGCTCGGCTCGCTCGCCGCGGACGCGGCCGTCTCCTGGGGGTTGGAGGTCACCCACGGTCCGGTCGCCGTGCCCGCGGAGGCACGCACCGCGGCCTTCCACGAGGTGGTCGAGCAGGCCCTGGCCGACCCGGCCGTGGACTCCCTCATCGCCTGCTTCATCCCGCCCGTGGCGCAGATCGACCCCGAGGTCGTCGGGGCCGTCGAGGAGGCGGTGGCACGGTCGGACAAGCCGTGCGTGGCGACCTTCCTCGGCATGCGGGGCGTCGGGGCCACGCACCGGCTCCCGGTCTACCCGACCCCCGAGGACGGGGTGCGCGCGCTGGCCTCGGCCACGCGCTACGCCGAGTGGGTGCGGGCCCCGCGCGGGGAGCGGGTGCGGCCCGAGGGGATCAACCGCCGGGCGGCGCACGACGTGCTCGAGTCGGCCCTGGCCTCGGACCCCGACGGGCGGGACCTGTCGGCGGAGGAGACCCGGCAGCTGCTCGCCGCCTACGGCATCGAGGTGTGGCCGACCGTCGAGGTCGGCTCGGACGAGGAGGCCGTGGAGGCCTACAAGCAGATGCGGGGCACCATCGTCATGAAGGCGACCTCCCCCCTGCTCCAGCACCAGCCGGGGCAGGGCTGGATCCGCACGGGGCTGCGCCACCCCAAGGCGGTGGGCGCGGCATACCGTGACCTCGACGCGCTCGTGCGCCCCCTGGGCGCCGAGGGGATCGCCCTGCAGCAGATGGCCCCGTCCGGGGTGGCCGTGGAGATCAACACCTCCGAGGACGCCCTGTTCGGCCCGGTCGTCGGCTTCGGCGTGGCCGGCCTGCCGGTGGACCTGCTCGGCGACGTGGCCCACCGCTTCCCGCCGCTGACCGACGTGGACGTCGTGGACATGGTGGCCTCGATCAAGGCGGCACCCATGCTGGACGGCTACCGGGGCGCGATGCCGGTCGACCACGGGGCGCTGCACGACCTCATCGCCCGGGTGTCCGTGCTCGCGGACGACCACCCGGAGCTGGCGCACCTGCGGCTCAACCCGGTCATGGCCCACCAGGACGGCATCGACGTGCTCGGCGCGTCGGTCCACGTGGCTCCGGCCCCGACCCGGACCGACGCCGAGCGCCGTGCCATGCTCTCCTGAACGGCGGGCGCGAGCACCGCTCGAGGGACGACAGGGGACCAGGACGTGGCTGCACGGTTCGAGGAGCTGGCGTGGGCGGCGACCCCGATCGGCGAGCTGAGCCTGCGGCGCCGTCGCGAGCCGGTCACCGGCACGGACGTCCACGAGGTCAAGCTCGGCGAGGAGTTCCTCATGTCGAGCCTGTTCACCGTGGCGGAGGAGGAGCTGGCGCGGTCGGCCCTGGCCCGCCTCCACGGCGAGGACCTGCGGGTGGTCGTCGGGGGACTGGGGCTGGGGTACACCGCCCGGGCGGTGCTCGAGGACGCTCGTGTCGCCGACCTCGTCGTGGTCGACGCGCTCGAGCCGGTCATCACGTGGCACCGGCAGGGGCTGGTGCCCCTCGGACCGGTGCTGACCGCCGACCCCCGGTGCAGGCTGGTCCACGGCGACTTCTTCGCCATGTCGGCGGGGGAGGGCTTCGACGCGGGCGGTGGACCGACCGGGTGGGACGCGGTGGTCGTGGACATCGACCACTCGCCGCAGCACGTGCTGGCCGAGGGCAGCTCGAGCTTCTACGGGCAGGCGGGGACCCGCTCGCTGGCCCGTCACCTGCGTCCCGGCGGTGTCTACGCGCTGTGGTCCAACGACCCTCCGGACGAGGGCTACCTGGCCGTCCTGCGGTCGGTGTTCACCGACGTGGCCGCGCAGGTGGTGGAGTTCGCCAACCCGTTGCAGGACCGCCCGGCCACCAACACGGTCTACCTGGCGACCAGGTCCGGGTGAGGAGCACCGGCACCCGGGGAACGGCCCTTGCGGACCTGTCGTGCCGGGTGGACCCTGGTGTCATGAACTGGCGTCGGCTCCGGTGCCGCGTGATGGGCCACTACTGGCAGCGGCACGTCGACCACGCCGAGCCGGGGACCCCGCGCCTCGTCCGCTGCCGGCGGTGCGGCTACGTCTCCTCGGTCGCCGCCGAGCGCACCAGGATGAACGACTTCCTCGGCGGAGGGGCGCACGTCGACCCCTGAGCGCCGGTCCGCCGGTCCGCACCGCGCTCGCCTCCACCTCCCCCGGTCCGGGTCCTCCGGACCGACCGCGCCGTCGGCGTCGTCGAGACCGGACGGGGCGCGGTTCAGGCCGGCCCCGGACGCCGCCTGACCCTGCCGCTGCACGGACCGGGGTGAGTCAGGCCGGACGGCATGGACAGGCCGGCGTCGAGCACCGCCCGCCGGACCCGCTCACGCACGTCGGGATCGACCAGCTGGGCGTGGGTCAACGAGCTCCGGAGGTCCCGCGGCAACCGGGCTGCCAGCCACCTGAGCACGGCGGACTGGGCCCGCAGCGTCAGCGCGGTCCCGCCGTCGGCGAGCACCCCGTGGACCGACTCGTAGATCTGGGCGCCCTGGACACGGCGCCCGCCCGCAGGCCCGGCGGACCGGTGGGTCCCGCCGACCAGGCGGCACGGCATGCCCGGGGGGAGGAGGACACGACGGTAGTTCGGCTCGGTGGCGTCCAGCTCCTGCAGCTGGGCGGGGTCGAACCAGCACACCGTCACCGGCTGCACCCGCGCACCGCGGGCTGGCGCCGCCGCGACGTAGCCGCGGGCGCTGACGTGCGCCGAGTGACCGATGTGGAGCCCGTCGACGGTCGCGGTGCCCATCGGCACCCCGGCGGCCAGCAGACCGCCCAGCTTGGCGGCCAGCACGGTCGCCGCCGCGTTCGAACCCACGGCGACGACCGGGGTCCGTCCGCCGACCTCCTCGCCGCGCGCACCCTCACGGAACCCGCCGCGGTGCAGGACCCCGACCCGCGCCTGCTCCGTCCAGGGGTAGTCCCGCGGGTCCAGCTGGTGGTCGACCATCGGGACCGAGTATGCCGCGCCGCGCCGGCGGCGACCACGTCGTCACGGGGGTGTCCCGTCTCCCGTCGCTCCCGTGGTGGCGGCGCGGTCCGCATCGCGTCC
>DATISK010000237.1:0-2403 GCA_035581545.1 Ornithinimicrobium sp.
CGCGAAGTCGGCCAGCTCCCGGTGCGGCGCCGGCTCCGGGGCCCGGTCGCCCAGCCAGTCGTCGATCGCGCGGGCCGCCCGCCGGCCGTGGCCGACCGCGACCGTGACGGAGCGCTCGTGCGGGACGGCGTCGCCGCCCGCGAAGACCCCCGGCCGCCCGGTCATCAGCTCGTGGTCGACCGCCACGACACCGTCGTCCACCGTGATGTCGTTGCTGCCCGCGAGCAGGGACAGGTCGGTGTCCTGGCCCAGGGCCAGCACCAGCGCGTCCGCCTCGAGCACGTCGAACTCGCCCGTGGGGTGCGGGAAGCCGGACTGGTCGAGCTCCATCCGCTCCACGGTCAGGGCGCCCTGGTCGACCTGCGTGATCGTGGTCAGCCAGCGGAACAGCACGCCCTCCTCCTGTGCCTCCCGCACCTCGCCCTCGTGCGCCGGCATCCGGTCGCGGGTGCGCCGGTAGATGACGACCGCCTCCTCCGCGCCCAGCCTCCGGGCGGTGCGCGCGGCGTCCATGGCCGCGTTGCCGCCGCCGTAGACCGCGACCCGGCGACCCAGCAGCGGCGGCTCCCCGCCCTCGAGGTCGCGCAGCAGCGAGACCGCGTCGAGCACCCGCGAGGCCGACCCGGCGGGCAGGTAGGCGCGCTTGCCGACCTGGGCGCCGACCGCCAGGAAGGTGGCGTCGTAGCCGCCGTCGGCGATGGTGGCGTCGAGGTCGGTCACGGTGGTGCCGAGGTGGAAGTGCACGCCGAGGTCCCGGATCCGCTGTACCTCGGCGTCCAGGATGTCGCGGGGCAGGCGGTACGCCGGGATCCCGAAGCGCATCATCCCGCCGGGCAGCTCCGCTGCGTCCACCACCGTCACGTCATGGCCCAGCATCGCGAGGTGGTAGGCCGCGGACAGCCCGGCCGGCCCGGCCCCGACGACCAGCACCCGCCGCCCGGTGGGGGGCGCCTCGACGCGGACCGTCCAGCCCTGGCGGATCGCCTCGTCACCGAGGAAGCGCTCCACCGCGTTGATGCCCACGGCCTCGTCGAGGATCTCGCGGTTGCAGGCCGTCTCGCACGGGTGGTAGCAGACGCGGCCCATGATCGCAGGGAACGGGTTGTCGGCCATGATCGTGCGCCACGCCCGCTCGTAGCCGTGCCCGTCGGCCCCGGGGCCCTCCTCGGCGGCGTAGAGCCAGGCCTGGATGTTCTCGCCCGCGGGACACGCGTTGTTGCAGGGCGGCTGCCGCTCGACGTAGACGGCGCGCTCGGTGCGCCAGGAGCCGGTCTTGTTGGCGCGGCTGGTGCCGACGGCGAGGGTGATGGCGAAGGGCTTGTCCATGTCAGGCTCCCTGCTGGGTGACCGGAGGGTCGGTGTCGAGCAGCCCGAAACGGGCCAGGTTGCGGTCGGCGCCTGCCTGGATCCGGGCCACGATGTCGGGGCGCGGGTGCGTGCCGAACAGGTGGGAGTAGCGGCGCTGCGGGCGCAGGTAGTCCTCGACCGGGACCTGGCGCCGGATCGGCGTCACGCCGGTCACCTCGCCGTGCTCTGCCTCGAACACCGGGAAGATGCCCGAGCGCTGGGCAAGCCGGGCGAGCAGGATCGTGTCCTTCGACGCGCTCCCCCAGCCCAGCGGGCATGGCACCAGGACGTGCAGGTAGCGGGCCCCGCGGAAGGTCATCGCCTTCTCCACCTTCCGCTCGAGGTCGTGCAGGTCGGCCACCGTGGCGGTGGCGACGTACTGGATCTCGTGGGCCATGGCGATCAGCGGGAGGTTCTTGCCCTGGCCGAACGCGTTGCCGGGCTCGGGCCCGATCGCCTTGGTGTTGGCGGTGCGGGCACCGCCCGGGGTGGCACCGGAGCGCTGCACCCCGGTGTTCATGTAGCCCTCGTTGTCGTAGCAGACGAACAGCACGTCGTCGTTGCGCTCGAACATCCCCGACAGCGCCCCGAAGCCGATGTCGACGGTGCCGCCGTCCCCGGCCTGCCCGACCACGCGCGTGCTCTCGCGCCCCGGGGCCCGCAGCGCGGCCGCCACGCCGCTCGCGACCGCAGGCGCGTTGCCGAAGAGCGAGTGCAGCCACGGCAGCTGCCAGGACGACTCGGGGTACGGCGTGGAGAACACCTCCAGGCACCCGGTGGCGTTGACCGCCACCAGGTCGCCTCCGGTGGCGCGCATGGCGGCGTCGAGCACGTAGCGCGCGCCCAGCACCTCGCCGCAGCCCTGGCAGGCACGGTGTCCCGACGTGATCGAGTTGGAGCGGTCGGGCTGGGCCTGCACGGTGCGGTCCTCGAGCGGCAGCAGCCGGTTGCCCGCGGCGAACGTCCCGACCTGGTAGAGCTTGAGATCGACGGTGGCCATCTCAGTCAGCGGCCTCGTCGGACGGCGTCCCCGGTGCACCGGGCACCGGCGGTACG
>DATISK010000238.1:0-3129 GCA_035581545.1 Ornithinimicrobium sp.
GGCCGTCCCGCAGGTCGGGGAAGGAGCGGTGCAGGCCGCGCCGGGTCGTGTGCTGGTGCACGGGCAGCGCGCGCTGGCCCGGCAGGACGTTGGCGAGCAGGTCGTAGAGGGTGACGCCGGCCCCGTAGTAGAGCCGCTGCCACCACCGGTGCTCCAGCGGGATGAGGAAGGGCATCGGCTTGACCAGGTGCGGGGCCAGGGTGCGCAGCAGGAGGCCACGCTCGGTGAGCGCCTCGTGCACGAGGTTGAGGTCCAGCATCTGCAGGTAGCGCAGCCCGCCGTGCACCAGCTTGGTGGACCACTGCGAGGTCCCGGACGCCCAGTCCTCGGCCTCCACCAGGACCGTGGACAGGCCGCGGGTGGCCGCGTCCAGGGCCGTCCCCGCCCCGGTCACGCCACCACCGACGACGAGGACGTCCACGACGGGGCCGTCGCGCCCGCTGTCCCGCAGGACCTGCCACGCCTCGTCGCGCGACCGCCCGGTGAGTGCCTTCGGCTGCATGGGACCGCCTTCCCCGTGGTCTGGGACACCACTTTCTCACCCTGCCCCGGCGCACCGCCCACCCGGCCCTCGCCCCCCGGTCCGCGGGCCCCCCTCGCCCGGCCGCACGGCATACGGCACGCTGGGACCATGCTGCGCGGCCTGACTCCCGTGCGGGCCTACGGCAGGCCCGACGTCCAGGCTGCCCTGGACGTGTGCGCCCAGGACCCGGTGAGCAACGTGTTCGTCGCGGCCCGGATCCAGGAGACCGGCCTGGCCGGCACCCGGGGGCCCCTCTTCGGCTACGAGGCCGGCGGCGAGCGGGCGCTGTGCTGGTGCTCGGCCAACGTCGTGCCGGTGGAGGCCCACGACCGGGCGCTGGCCGCCCTGGCCGCCAAGGTGGTCAAGCGCCGGACCTGGGCCAGCTCGGTCTTCGGACCGGCGGACCAGGTGCTGGACCTGTGGGGCCGGCTCGAGCGTCAGTGGGGCCCGCCGCGGGAGGTGCGGCGCACGCAGTACGTCATGACGACCAGCTCGTCCCCGGCGCTGGCCGGCGTCCCGGTCGACCCCGCGGTCCGCCCGGCGCGGACCGAGGAGCTGGACCTGCTGGTGCCGGCCGCTGCCGCGATGTTCACCGAGGAGATCGGCTACCCGCCCTACCAGGGCAGCGGGCTGTCCTACCGGCAGGGGATCGCCACCCTGATCGGGCGGGGGCACTCGCTGGTCCGGATCGAGGACGGCCGGGTCGTCTTCAAGGCGGACCTGGGCTCGGTCGCCCTGGGGGTCGCCCAGATCCAGGGGGTGTGGGTCCACCCCGACCTGCGCCGCCGAGGGCTCGCGGTCCCGGCCATGGCGGCCGTCGTCGAGCACACCCTGCGGCACGTGGCGCCGACCGTCACGCTCTACGTCAACGACTTCAACGAGGCCGCGGTGCGCACCTACGCCCGGGTCGGGTTCGAGCGCACGGGGACGTTCGCCACCGTCCTCCTCTGAGCTGCCCGAGGACCGTCGGGAATCACCGTGCGGCCGCCGCTGTTGCGTGCCCTGCGGGGTCCTTCCCCGTCCTGCCGAAAGGACCTGCCCTGAGTCTCGACACCTCCACCTCCACGGACGTCGGCGCGACGACCGACGGCGCGGTCACCGGCGCCGACCCGGGCCTGGCCGCCGGGGTCGGCCGGCTGATCGCCCTCCTGGTGGCCGCCGCCTTCGTGGTCATCCTCAACGAGACGATCATGTCCGTGGCCCTGCCGGAGCTGATGGAGGAGTTCGCCGTCGGCGCCCCCACCGCGCAGTGGCTCACCACCGCCTTCATGCTGACGATGGCCGTGGTCATCCCGGTCACCGGCTACCTCCTGACCCGGCTCGACCTGCGCACGGTGTTCGTCACGGCCATGACGTCCTTCAGCGTCGGGACCCTGGTGGCGGCCGCGGCCCCCACCTTCGGGGTGCTGGTCGGCGGCCGGGTGGTCCAGGCCGTCGGCACGGCGATCATGCTGCCGCTGCTGTTCACCACCGTCCTCACCACCGTCCCGGCCCACCGGCGTGGCCGGACCATCGGCGTGATCTCGATCGTCATCGCCGTCGCCCCGGCGGTGGGGCCGACCGTGGGCGGCGTCGTGCTGGACTCGCTGACCTGGCGCTGGATGTTCTGGCTCGTGCTGCCCGTCGCCCTGACCTCCCTGCTCGCCGGCGCCGTGCTGATCCGCAACGTCACCGAACCCCGGCGGGTGCCGCTGGACGTCCCGTCGGTCCTGCTCTCCGCCGTGGGCTTCTCCGGGACCGTGTTCGGGCTCAGCAGCATCGGCGCGGCGGCCGAGGGGACGGCCCTGGTGGCTCCGTGGATGCCGCTGACCCTCGGCCTGGTCGTGCTGGCGCTGTTCGTCCGTCGCCAGGTCCAGCTGCAGGACCTCGCGCTGCTGGACGTCAGAGCCTTCGCGACCCGGCCGTTCACGCTCGCGGTGGGCCTGGTCGTGGTGAGCATGATGGCGCTGTTCGGCACGCTCATCCTGCTGCCGATCTACCTGCAGAACGTCCTGGGCCGCTCCACCCTGGAGACCGGTCTGGCGCTCCTGCCCGGAGGGCTGGTCATGGGTCTGCTGGGCTACGTCGTGGGGAGGACCTTCGACCGCGTGGGTCCGCGCCCGCTGGTGGTCCCGGGTTCCGTGGTCACCTCGACGGCGCTGTGGGGCATGACCACGACCTTCGGACCGGGCACCTCGCTGGCGACGGTCGTCGCGTGGCACGTCCTCCTGAACACCGGGCTGGCCCTGATGTTCTCCCCGTTGCTGACCAACGCCCTCGGTGCGCTGCCGCGCCGGCTCTACTCGCACGGCAGCGCGATCGTCTCCACGGTCCAGCAGGTGGCCGGGGCGGCCGGCACGGCGCTGTTCATCACCGTGATGACCGCGGCCCAGGTGGCCGGTGCAGCCCGGGACGCCGATCCGGCCGAGGCCCTCATGACCGGCGTGCGCAGCGCACTGCTCGCCGGTGCCGTGGTCTCGGTGCTCGCCGTCCTGGGTGCGTTCTTCGTCCGTCGGGCGGATGCGCCGGAGGAGGAGCGGCCGCCGGCCCCGACGGGGACTCCCGCCGCCCGCTGACCGGCGCCCGCCGGGCGCCCGGTCGCAGCAGGCCCTGCCTGCGGCCGACGT
>DATISK010000239.1:0-12388 GCA_035581545.1 Ornithinimicrobium sp.
CCGCGGTGCAGGACGCCGGATCGCAGGTGCTGACCCTCGCCCTGGCGGACGCCCCGCTCGGGGGATCCGACGACCGTTGGCTCGACCTGTGCGCGGGTCCGGGCGGCAAGGCTGGGCTGCTGGCGGCCCTCGCCCGCGAGCGCGGCGCGGACCTGCGTGCCAACGAGGTCAGCCCCCACCGGGCGGACCTGGTCCGCCAGAGCCTGCGCGCGGCCGTGGACGCGGGCGCCCGGGTGGACGTGACCGTCGGGGACGGCCGGGACGTCGGCGCCCAGGAGCCCGGCTGCTACGACCGGGTTCTCGTCGACGCCCCGTGCACGGGCCTGGGTGCCCTGCGCCGTCGTCCGGAGGCGCGGTGGCGGCGCAGCCCACGGGACATCCCGGCGCTGGCGCCGCTGCAGCGCGAGCTCCTGGCCTCGGCACTGGACGCCACCCGACCGGGCGGGCTGGTGGCCTACGCCACGTGCTCCCCGCACCTGGCCGAGACCCACCTGGTCGTGCGGGACGTGCTGAAGGGCAGGGCCGGTGCCGACACCGAGCTGCTGGACGTGCGTCCCCACCTGCGCGACCGCGCAGGCCGACCGCTCGGCGGCCTCGGTCACGCCGACGAGCCGTGGGCCCAGCTCTGGCCGCACCGGCACGGCACCGACGGCATGTTCGTGGCGCTGCTCCGACGTCGCTGACGGAGGGCGAGCCCGTGCGGGGACGGGCCGGTGGCACGGGCGCTCCTCCGCCTGGCTCCCACTAAGGTGTGCGCCATGCCCGCGTCGCTGCAGATCAGCCCCTCCATCCTGGCCGCCGACTTCGCCAACCTCGAGTCCGAGCTGGGCCGCATCCGGACCGCGGACTGGGCGCACGTCGACGTCATGGACAACCACTTCGTGCCCAACCTCACGCTTGGTCTGCCGGTCGTCGAGGCCCTCGTCCGGGTGACACCCCTGCCGCTCGACTGCCATCTGATGATCGAGGACCCGGACCGGTGGGCGGCCGGCTACGCCGAGGCGGGAGCGGGATCGGTCACGTTCCACGTCGAGGCCGCCGCCGACCCGGTGGCCACCGCGCGCGGCATCCGCGCGGCCGGCGCCCGACCGGCGTTCGCGCTCAAGCCGGGCACCCCGTTCGGCCCCTACGAGGACCTTCTCGACGAGGTGGACATGGTGCTGGTCATGACGGTCGAGCCCGGTTTCGGCGGACAGTCGTTCATGGACGACCAGCTGCCCAAGGTGCGCGCGGTGCGTGAGGCCGTCCGCCGGCGCGGCGGGGAGATCCGGGTGCAGGTGGACGGCGGGGTGTCGGCGGACACGCTCGGTCGGTGCGTCGAGGCGGGGGCCGACGTCCTCGTCGCCGGTTCGGCGGTCTACGGGGCCGACGACGTGCCCGCGCGCATCGGCGAGCTGCGCGAGCTGGCGCAGCGCCACGTCTGCGGCTGAGCCCACGCCCACGCGGTAGGCTGGTGGGCAGCACGTGCTCCGGGGTCGGTGCAATTCCGAGCCGGCGGTGACAGTCCGCGACCCGGCCGCAGCCAGCGGCCGGTTGACCTGGTGGAACTCCAGGACCGACGGTGAGAGTCCGGATGGGAGGCAGCACGTGAGTCGCCCTCGGGCGGCGTGCCCCGGCCCGGCCGCAGGCGGGACCGGTGCCGTCGGCCCCCTGGGCGGGTCGTCCGCTCCGCGCGAACCCCGGCGCCCGCACCTCGTGGCCGGGGATTCCTTTGACGTCCCCGGCCACCCGATCCGCAAAGGATGCACGTCGTGGACGTCTGGAACGACATCTTCTCCGCCCAGCTGACCGTCGGGGGCCACACGATCGCCTGGCGGGAGGTCGTGGGCAACGCCTTCGGCCTGGCCTCGGCGGTGCTCGGGATGCGCCGCACCGTCTGGGCGTGGCCGGTGGGCATCGTCGGCAACGCCCTGCTCTTCACCGTCTTCATGGGGGTCTGGTTCTCCAACCCGCAGGAGCACAGCCTCTTCGGCCAGGCCGCCCGCCAGGTCTTCTTCATCCTCACCAGCGTCTACGGCTGGTGGGCCTGGAACCGGTCCCGCAGGGGGCGCGCCAAGGGAGCCCCGGCGATCACCCCCCGGTGGGCCACGGCCACCGAGCGCACCGCATACCTCGTAGGGGCGGCGGTCCTCGTCGTCCTCGCCCAGTGGGTCTTCGCCCAGGTCGGGGCCGGCTGGCCGGCGCCCCGGTGGTACTACTGGACCGACGCCTGGATCTTCGTGGGCTCGATGCTGGCCACCTACGCCATGGCCCGCGGCTGGGTGGACTTCTGGCTGGTCTGGATCGCGGTCGACCTGGTCGGGGTGCCCCTGCTCTGGCACTCGGGCTACTACCCCTCGGCCATCCTCTTCCTGGTCTACGGCGGGTTCGTGCTGTGGGGCTTTGTCGTGTGGCGGCGGGCCGCCCGCGTGGAGGCGCCCACCGGAGGAGGATCCCCGTCGGCGGAGGAGCGACGTACCCTGGTCAGGTGACCCCACCGGCCCCGCGGCGCGATCCCTACGCCACCTTCCGCCCCGTCCGTGGCGCATGGGTGGCGCGGGTGTCCGCGCTGGCCTCCATCGTGGTCTTCGGCCTGGTCGCGCTCCTGTCCCCGATGCCGCTGGGGTCGGACCCCTCGCTGACGGTGCTCAACCGGGTGGCGGTCGCGCTCATCGGCGTCGTCATGGCCGTCTTCCTGTGGAGGTATGCCGTGCTCCGGGCCGAGCCGGGACCGGCGGGGCTGCGGGTGGTGAACCTCTTCTCCACCACGGAGGTGGAGTGGGCCCAGATCCTGCGGGTGGGCTTCTCCGGGGGTGCCTCCTGGGCGGTCCTGGAGCTGACCGACACCGAGGAGCTGCCCGTGATGGCCATCCAGCGGGCCGACGGGGAGCACGCCCGCAGGGAGGCGTCCCGGCTGGCGGCGCTCGTCGAGCACCACCACCGCACGGGCAGCTCGCCGCGCTGACGGCGGCTCACCGCTCCTGCGGAGGCTCCCGCTCGTCGTCGACGTGGCCGGGGTCGTACTCCTCGCGGGTCGCCGGCACGCGTCGGCGGGCCTCCGCGGCCTCCATCCCGGAGAGCACCAGCAGGTCGACGACGGTGGAGCGCACCTGGGCGCGCATGACCTCCGCCGACAGCCCCGCCTGCGGATGGCTCCACGTCGAGCGGCGGGCCAGCGTGATCAGGTCCTCACGCACCTCGGCCAGCGGCGCCTCGTCGACCAGCTGCTCCTGCACCGTCGCCGCAGCCTGCGCCAGCCCCTCCACCATGTCGGTGTAGGTCGGCGGCACGAACTCCGCGTCCTCGACGGCCGCCACGGCCCGGCGGGCGAGCACGCGGACGTTGCGCTCGGCCAGGCCGAGGGGCCCGATCAACCTCTGGATCTGCTCGACCTCGCGCCGGTGCACCCCCGACAGGAGCGGAGCGAGCCGGGCGGCGGCCATCGCCTCCGCCGTGGAGTTGCGCAGCTCCTCCACCTCGTCGGAGAGAGCCCGGGCGTTGGCCAGCGCCCGACGGGCGCGGTCCAGGTCCCTGGTCCGCAGCGCCTGCGTGGTGTCGGTGAGCACCGTCGCCAGGTGGCCGACCGCGGCGACGGCGCGCTCGCGAGGTCGCTGGGTGGTGGACCGGGTGGGGGCGAGCATCGCGATCGCCAGCGCCACGCCGCCGCCGACCAGGGCGTCGACCCAGCGGCTCAGGGCGGCACCCTCCGGGGCGACGAGCGTGGTCACCAGCACACCCTGGATGCCGGCCTGCATCATCAGCAGCTGCCCCGCACCGAGCAGGACCGCCAACGACATCGCCGTCCCGGCGACGAGGAGGATCTGCCAGGTGCCCGAGCCGAACCACTGGACGAACACGTCGGCCGTGAGGATGCCGATCGCCACCCCGACCGTCAGCTCGATGATCCGTCGGATCCGGTCGCCGTAGGTCAGGCCCAGGCAGATCATCGCGGTGACCGGGGCGAAGAACGGGAGCGTGTGCCCGACCAGGTGGCGGGCGATCCACCAGGCCAGGGCGGCTCCGACCGCGATCTGGGCGATCAGCCACGCGCGCGACCGGAGCCGGACGAGACGTTCGCGGAAGGAGCGCGGAGAGACCTCGAGCCGCAGCCGGTCCCAGCCGGCCTGCGAGAAGCGGCTCAGCTGCCCGCGGCCCGTGCTCATGGGGCCAGTCTGTCGCACGCCGTGGTCCCCGTGCCGCCCGTGCCCGCGGAGCCGTGCACGCCTTCCCTGCTGCGCGTGGCCCACCGCGTCCTGCCGGTGACCGTGTCCACGACCGCGTCCGACGGGGGCCGGCCGGCGAGCACCGTCTCCTCCTGCTCGGCCCACTGCCGCCAGTGCGGGGCGAACACCTCCCCGTCGCGGGTGAGCGCCCGGACCCGGCGCACCTCGGCCGGTGCCTCCAGCCACAGGCGGACGTCGAACCTCCCGGCGCAGGGGCTGGCCAGCACCCCGACACCCTCGACGAGCACGACCGCCCGCAGCGGCACGGTCACCAGCGGTCCTGGTCGTCCGGCGTGCCAGTCCCAGGACCGGAACCGTCCGGGGCGCCCCGACAGCAGCGGGGCGACCACCTCCTCGCAGAGCCGGGGGAGCGCCCGGGCCAGGCCGGACCACCCGGGGTAGAGGGCGTCCAGGTGGACCACGTGCGTCGGGTGGCCGGCGGCCCCCAGGAGGTCGGCTGCCACCTGCGCGAGGTCGGTCTTGCCGGCGCCGCTGCGGCCGTCCACGGCCAGGAGCACCGGGGTCGGCCGGGTGCGGCGGTCCTCGACGCGGCCCAGCAGGCCGGGCCACCAGGTGGGGGCCGGGACGACCGGTGGGTCGACCATCCCGGTCAGACCGACCGGCGGTGGCGCTCCAGCGTGGCCAGGTCGGCGTCGGTCCCCTCGGTCTCGAGCCGGGCGACGGCGTTCCGCCCGAAGGCGTGCAGGGTCAGCTCCAGCGGCGTCCCCCGCAGCACGACCGACCCGGACCGGCCAGGCGGGCGGTGCAGGGACGCGCGGCCGAAGCCCTCGGCGACCGCGACGACGCCCACCGGCGCCCGCCCGTAGAACATCCGTCCGGACCGGCGCAGCGAGGTCCACAGCGACCGCTGCACCGGCACGGGCAGAGGGGTGGGTTGCCATCCGGGGCTCGCCCGCACCATGTCCTCCAGGTGCACGGCCAGCTCGGACACGTTGACCAGGTCGTCCACCAGCGGGACCGAGGTCGGCCACCACCGGTCCGGCCCGCGGCGCACGGCCGCGGCGAGCTCCGCCAGGTCCTGGCCCGCCGCGCGGTCCTGCACCTTCTCGGTGTGCCGCCGCAGCGGGCCCACGTCCAGCCCGATGCCCGGGAGGACGTCCGGGCGCGACTCGCGGACCACCAGGTGGGCCAGAAGGTCGCGCACCCGCCAGGGGTCGCAGAGCGTCGGAGCCCCGGGACCAAGGTCCAGGGCGGTGGAGGCGATCAGGTCGCGCAGGAGGGGGGTGGACGTCATCCCCCCATCCCACCACGGTCGGCAGGAGGCCCGGCCCGGGCCGTGAGAAGATGACCGGTCGGTTCCCCCTTTGCCCGCTCCTGACGGAGGTCGACCCCGCATGTCCACGGCCAGCCCCCCGGTTCCCCGCCCCGCGCCCAGCCGCGCGGTGCTGCGCCGTGGCCTGAAGGTGGTGTGGGCCGGCATCAAGGAGCAGCCGCGTCCCTTCGCGGTGGCCGTCGTCGGCGCCGTGCTCTGGGCCGCGGCCACGGTCGGGACCGCCGGCGCCATCGGGTGGCTGACCCGCACCGTCATCACCCCGGCGGTGCAGTCGGGCGTCGTGACGGCCGTGGGGCTGTGGACCATCTTCGGCGTGCTCGTCGCCGTGCTGCTCGTCAACGTGGTCGGCGTCATCCTGCGGCGGGTGTGGGCCACCATCGCCGGCTTCAACCTGCAGGCGGCCTACCGCCGGCGGGTCACCCGGCAGTACCTCCGGCTGCCGCTGTCCTGGCACCACTCCCACCCCTCGGGCCAGCTGCTGTCCAACGCGCACGCCGACATCGAGGCCACCTGGCAGGTCTTCAACCCTCTGCCGATGGCCATCGGGGTGCTGTTCATGCTCGTCATCGCCGGCACGATGATGGTGGTCGTCGACCCGCTCCTGGCGTTCGTCGGCCTGCTCGTCTTCCCCGGTCTGTTCGCCGCCAACCTGGTCTTCCAGCGGTTCATGTCGCCGCGCATCACCCGGGCCCAGCAGCTGCGGGCCGAGGTGGCCGAGGTCGCCCACGAGTCCTTCGAGGCCGGTCTCGTCGTGAAGTCCATGGGCCGGGAGGACCAGGAGGCCCGTCGCTTCACCGCCGCCACGCACGAGCTGCGCGACGCCCTCATCGAGGTGGGCCGCACCCGGGGGACGTTCGAACCGGTGATCGAGGCGATCCCGACGCTGGGCACCCTCGCGGTGCTGGGGGTGGGCACCTGGCAGGTCTCGCAGGGCGACCTCGTCGCCGGGGACGTGGTGCAGATGGCCTACCTCTTCTCCATCCTCGCCTTCCCGGTCCGGGCCCTGGGCTGGGTGCTGGCCGAGCTCCCGCGCTCCGTCGTGGGCTACGACCGGGTGCAGCACGTCCTGCAGGCGGAGGGAGGCATGCAGTTCGGCGGCGGCCGGCTCTCCCGGGACGGGGGCCCGGTGGAGTCCGAGCTGCGGGGCGTCTCCTACACCCACGAGGGCGAGGAGGAGCCGACGGTCCACGGCGTGGACCTCCTCGTGACGGCCGGCAGCACCACGGCGCTCGTCGGACCGACGGGGTCCGGCAAGAGCACGCTGACCAACCTCACCCTGCGGCTGGTCGACCCGGGCGGGGGCTCGGTCCACCTGGCCGGCCAGGACGTGCGCGAGCTGGCCCACGGGGTCGTGCCCTCGGTCGCCACGCTCGTGGCCCAGCAGACGTTCATGTTCGACGACAGCGTCCGGGGCAACGTCACCCTGGGGGAGGACTCCGACGACGAGGCCGTCTGGGAGTCCCTGCGGATCGCGCAGGGCGACGCGTTCGTCCGGGCCCTGCCGCAGGGGCTGGACACCGTCATCGGCGAGCGCGGGGGCACCCTCTCCGGCGGGCAGCGTCAGCGCATCGCCCTGGCCCGGGCGATCTGGCGCCACCCCCGGCTGCTCGTCCTGGACGACGCCACCAGTGCCGTCGACCCCTCGGTCGAACAGGCCATCCTGGCCGGTCTGCGCGAGGCGCGGGACGGGATGACGGTGCTGGTCGTGGCCTACCGCATGGCCACGATCACGCTGGCCGACCAGGTCGTCTACCTCGAGCACGGCCGGGTCGTGGACCAGGGACCCCACCCCGAGCTGCTCGGACGCTGCGAGGGGTATGCCGACCTGGTCCACGCCTACGCCCGGGAGGCGGCGGAGCGGGCGGCGGTCGCCGCCGCCGAGGAGCCCGGGACGCCCGGGACGCCCGACGAGGAGGAGCACGCGTGAGCACCCCGGCCACCCCGTTCAGCTCGAGCCGGATCGAGGCGCAGAGCGACCTGGGCACCATGGCGACCCTGCGCCGCGGGTTCGAGCTCTCGCCCGAGCTGCGTCAGGGCCTGGGTCTGACCGTGGCGCTCGCGATCGTGGCGACCCTCGGCCGGGTGCTCATCCCGTTCGTCGTCCAGCAGACCACCGACAACGGGATCCTGGCCGACGGTGGCCCGGACACGGCCTTCGTCACCCGCGCGATCCTCCTGGCCGCCGGTGCGGTCGTCCTCACCAGCCTGGCGCAGTACCTGGTGAACGTGCGCCTGTTCACCTCCGCCGAGTCGGGCCTGGCCACGCTGCGCCGCAGCGCGTTCCGGCACATCCACGACCTGTCGATGCTGACCCAGAGCACCGAGCGGCGCGGGTCGCTGGTCTCCCGGGTGACCAGCGACGTCGACACGATCTCGATGTTCGTGCAGTTCGGCGGCCTGATGCTGCTGATCTCCACCGCCCAGATCATGATGGCCACCCTGCTCATGCTGGTCTACAGCCCGCTGCTGGCCCTCGTGGTCTACCTCTGCTTCGTCCCCCTCGCCTACCTCGTCAAGCGGCTGCAACCGGTGCTGGGCCGGGCCTACGGGGCGGTGCGCACCCGGGTGGGTGACATGCTCGGCGCGATCAGCGAGTCGATCGTCGGGGCGGTGACCATCCGCGCCTACGGCGTCGAGGAGCGCACCGCCGCCCGGATCGACACCGCGATCGAGGAGCACCGGCGCTCGGCGATCCGTGCCCAGGTCCGCTCGGTGATGGCCTTCGTCTCGGGCCAGGCCTTCGCCGGCCTGACCACGGCCGTCGTCCTCGTGGTCGGCACCGTGCTGGCGGTCCGCGGCCAGGTCAGCCTCGGCGAGCTGCTCGCGTTCCTGTTCCTGGTCAACCTCTTCACCCAGCCGGTCCTGATGGCGACCGAGATCCTCAACGAGCTGCAGAACGCCGTCGCCGGGTGGCGACGGGTGATCGGGGTCATCGACACCCCCGCCGACGTCTCGGACCCGGGGGAGGACGGCGTCGTGCTGGACCGGGGCCCGATCACGGTGGAGTTCGCCGGGGTCTCCTACGCCTACCCGGGCGGAGAGCGCGTGCTGCACGAGGTCGACCTGCGCATCGAGCCCCATACCCGGGTCGCCGTCGTCGGCGAGACCGGGTCGGGCAAGACCACCCTCGCCAAGCTGCTCACCCGCCTGATGGACCCGGGCGAGGGGGCCGTGCTGCTCGACGGGGTGGACCTGCGCACGATCTCGTTCGCCTCGCTGCGCAGCCGGGTGGTGCTCGTGCCCCAGGAGGGCTTCCTCTTCGACGACGACCTGATGGGCAACATCCGCTTCGGCCGGCCGGACGCCGACGACGACGACATCGCGCTCGCCGTCACCGAGCTGGGTCTGGACGGCTGGGTGGAGGGGCTGCCCCACGGACTGGCCACGCGCGTCGGTCAGCGGGGGGAGTCGCTCTCCGCGGGGGAGCGCCAGCTCGTGGCGATCGCCCGCGCCTACCTGGCCGACCCCGACCTGCTCGTCCTGGACGAGGCCACCAGCGCGGTCGCCCCCTCCACCGAGGTCCGGGTGCAGCGCGCCCTGGAGGGCCTCACCCGCGGCCGCACGTCGGTGGCGATCGCCCACCGGCTCAGCACCGCCGAGGCGGCCGACCTCGTCGTCGTGGTCGACCAGGGCCGGATCGTCGAGCTCGGGCACCACCGCGACCTGGTGGACCGCGGCGGGGTCTACACCCGCATGCACGCCTCGTGGGCGGCCCAGCAGGGCGCCGGGCAGGTCTGAGGGGTATGCCGCGCGCGGCCGCGGGCACGACCCTCGCCCTGCTGGGTCTGCTGGTGCTCGCGACCACGCAGCCCTGGGCGCAGGGCCTCGTGGAGCCCGCGCCGGGCGCGGTGCGGACCCGGTGGTCGGCCACCGGGGCGGAGCTGGTCCCGTGGACGCCCGCGGTGGCGCTGGCCGCCGGGGCGTCCTCGCTCGTGCTGCTGGCCCGGGGTGGGGACGGGACGCCCGGGCGCATCCTGGGCCTGCTGACCGTGCTCGGCTCCGTGGCGGCCGCCGCCGCCGCCATGCTGGTCGTCGCGGGCCGGACCGCCGTTCCCCCGGGGGTGCTGGCGGCCGGGCCGACCGGGTGGTCCTGGGCGGCCCTGCTCGCCGGTGCCGCCGCCGCCGCGACCGCGGTCCCGGGGGTGCTGGGAGCGGGCCGTCGCCGGGCTGCTCGCGCGCCGTCCCCCGGCCGGCGCGGACCTGGTCCGGCGCCGGACCCGCTGCCGGCGGAGAGACGCCGGCGTCAGGACGCGCGGGCCTGGGCCGAGCTGGACGCGGGTCGGGACCCCACCCGCGACCCCGGGGCTGGCACAATGGCCCCAGCCGCACCGGAGCAGGACCCGCGGGCCCCCGCTCCCGGCGCCGACCCGGACGCGCAGGCGTCCCGCTGAACCCGCACCACCGACCCGAACCCCGGACCAGGAGCACGTCATGGAGCACGAGAACCACTACCACAGCACCGCCGCCTGGGTCGGGGTGAGCGTCATGCTGGTCGCCACGGTGCTCGGGTGCTGGGCCGCCGTCTTCGGCCCCGCCTGGCTGATGTGGGCCGGGCTCGGGCTCTTCGGCGTCGGTGCCCTCGTCTGGTACGCCATGAGCAAGGCCGGCTACGGGGCCGAGGCCTACGAGGCGCACCGCCCCCAGGAGAGCACCGCCCAGCGCCGCTGAGGTCCGGGGCCCCGCACCCGCGGTGCACCGTGCCCCGCGGGCACCTCACCGCACCGACCAGGAGACGTCCCCGGGACCGGAGCACCCGGAGCGGGCGACTACGCTGGGGGCGTGTCGACCGTGCTGGACCAGATCCTCGACGGCGTGCGCGAGGACCTCGCCCGCCGTCGTCGCACCACGCCCCTGGCGGCGCTGCAGGCCCGGGTGGAGGCGGCCCCGCCTGCCCTGGACGCGCGCGCCCGGCTGCTCTCCGGCCGGGGGGTGCACGTCATCGCGGAGGTGAAACGGAGCAGCCCGAGCAAGGGGGCCCTGGCGGCCATCGCCGACCCGGCGTCGTTGGCCGCCGACTACGCCGCCGGCGGGGCCAGCGTCATCAGCGTGCTGACCGAGGAACGGCGTTTCGGCGGGTCGTTGGCCGACCTCGACGCCGTGCGTGCCCGGGTCGACGTCCCGGTGCTGCGCAAGGACTTCGTCGTGGACCCCTACCAGATCTGGGAGGCCCGGGCCCACGGGGCCGACCTGGTGCTGCTCATCGTGGCCGCCCTGCCGCAGGACGTCCTCCTCGGCCTGCTCGAGCGGACCGAGTCCCTGGGCATGCACGCCCTCGTGGAGGTGCACGACGAGGAGGAGCTGCAGCGGGCGGCGGACGCGGGCGCCCGCATCCTGGGTGTGAACAACCGCAACCTGAAGACCCTCGAGGTAGACCGCGGCACGTTCGCCCGGCTCGCGCCCGCTGTTCCCGCGGGCACGGTGCGGGTGGCGGAGTCCGGCGTGCGGGGGCCGCTCGACGTGATGGACTTCGCCGAGGCGGGGGCCGACGCGGTCCTGGTGGGGGAGGCGCTGGTCACCGGACGCTCACCGCGCGACGCGGTCGCCGAGCTGGTCGCCGCCGGCTCCCACCCCGCCGTCCAGGCCGCCCACGGGGGACGGCGATGAGCCGGCAGCCGGCTCCGGAGGAGCGCGCCGGACGGTTCGGGGCCTTCGGGGGGCGCTACGTGCCCGAGGCCCTGGTCGCCGCCCTGGAGGAGCTCGAGGAGTCCTGGCACGAGGCGATGGCCGATCCCGACTTCGTCGCCGAGCTGGAGCGGCTGCAGCGCGACTACACCGGCCGGCCCAACCCGCTCACCGAGGTGCCCCGGTTCGCCGAGCACGCCGGTGGTGCGCGCGTCTTCCTCAAGCGCGAGGACCTCAACCACACCGGGTCGCACAAGATCAACAACGTCCTGGGTCAGGCCCTGCTGACGGTCCGGATGGGCAAGCAGCGGGTCATCGCCGAGACCGGCGCCGGGCAGCACGGCGTGGCCACCGCGACCGCGGCCGCCCTCCTCGGCCTGGAGTGCACCGTCTACATGGGGGAGGTGGACACCCGGCGCCAGGCGCTCAACGTCGCCCGCATGCGGCTGCTCGGGGCGGAGGTCGTGCCGGTCGGCACGGGGAGCGCCACCCTCAAGGACGCGATCAACGAGGCGATGCGCGACTGGGTCACCACCGTGGACCGCACCCACTACCTGCTGGGGACCGTGACCGGTCCGCACCCGTTCCCGACCATGGTGCGCGACTTCCACGCCGTCATCGGCCGGGAGGCGCGCGAGCAGCTGCTCGAGCGGACCGGCCGGCTGCCGGACGCGGTCTGCGCCTGCGTGGGCGGCGGCTCCAACGCGATGGGCATCTTCCACGCCTTCCGCGACGACGACCGGGTGCGCCTGCTGGGCTTCGAGGCCGGTGGCGACGGGGTCGGCAGCGGCCGTCACGCCTCCCGGTTCTCCGGCGGCGAGCCGGGGGTGCTGCACGGTGCGGCGAGCTACGTCCTGCAGGACGAGGACGGCCAGACGCTCCCGACCCACTCGATCTCGGCCGGCCTGGACTACCCGTCGGTCGGACCCGAGCACGCCTTCCTGCACGACTCCGGCCGTGCCACCTACGCGCCCGTCACCGACGCCGAGGCCATGGAGGCCTTCGCCCTGCTGTGCCGGACCGAGGGAATCATCCCCGCGATCGAGAGCGCGCACGCCCTGGCCGGGGCCCTGCGCGTCGGACGGGAGATGGCCGCCGGGGCAGGCGGAGACTTCGGCGCCGACGACCCCGCGCGCCCGGTGATCCTGGTCAACCTCTCCGGCCGCGGGGACAAGGACGTCGACACCGCGGCCCGCTGGTTCGGGCTGGTCGACGGCGAGGACCTCGTGGAGGCCGAGCAGCTGAAGGCGGACGAGCCGGTCGCCGAGGC
>DATISK010000240.1:0-13406 GCA_035581545.1 Ornithinimicrobium sp.
TCACGAGGGGGACCGGGAGGCCCAGGAGCGCGCGCGGACGGCGTGAGGGAGCCGGCGCCCGCCGCCGTCGGGGTGCCCGCCGGGGTGGGGAGCCCTACCGTGGGGGTATGGCACACGAAGACGACCAGGGACCGGTGGACGACCGTGCGGGCGAGGAGGCGCGGACCGTCGCGCGGAGAGTGCGGCGGGTGACGGTGAGGTCTCCGAGGGCGGCTCGGGCGCGCTCAACCCCGACACCTTGCTCGGGGGCGCGGACAGCGTGCCGGACACGCCCGACGTCAACACCGGGATGAGCGAGAAGGTCGAGAGCAACGAGCCCGACGGGCAGGGCTGAGGCCCGGCCCCGACGCCGCTCCTCGGGCACGGCCCGGCAGCCTGCGGAATGCGGCCGGGGTCCGCGGTGTTCCGACTACATACCCCCGGGGGGTATGGCGAGCAGCACCCGACCTCGACCGAGGAGCAGTGGACGAGATGGCTGAGCAGAACAAGACCGACCGGCACGCGACGCAGGACCCGCACGCGGGGCACGACGACCCTGGTGATCCCGACCAGCACGGAAGTCACGACGGCCATGCGGGGAAGGACGCGCACCAGGGCCACGCAGGGCACGGGGGCCACGGCGGGCACGAGGGTCACGTGGCGATGTTCCGGCGACTCTTCTGGATCATGCTGGCCCTGGCGGTGCCGACCGTCCTGACGAGCATGATGTTCGCGGACCTGCTGGGCTACCAGCTGCCCGACGTGCCCGGGGTGCGCTGGGTGGCCCCGGTCCTGGGCACGATCATGTACGTCTGGGGCGGACGGCCGTTCTACACCGGCGCGATCGACGAGCTCAGGCAGCGCAGTCCCGGCATGATGTTGCTCATCGGCATGGCGATCACCGTCGCCTTCGTCTCCTCGATGGCCGCCAGCCTGGGCCTGCTGCCCCACGACCTGGAGTTCTGGTGGGAGCTGGCCCTGCTGATCGTCATCATGCTCCTGGGCCACTGGATCGAGATGCGCTCGCTGGCGCAGACGTCCTCGGCGCTGGAGTCGCTGGCGGCACTCCTGCCGGACGAGACCGAGAAGGTCGAGGGCGACCGCACGGTCACCGTGTCCCCGAGCGACCTGGAGGTGGACGACGTGGTCGTGGTCCGGCCCGGTGCCCGGGTGCCGGCGGACGGTGAGGTCGTCGACGGTGAGGCGGCCCTCGACGAGTCGATGATCACCGGTGAGTCCACGACCGTGCGGCGCGGGGTCGGGGACACCGTCGTGGCGGGCACGGTGGCGACCGACTCCGCCCTGCGGGTGCGGATCACCGCGGTCGGTGACGACACCGCCCTGGCAGGGATCCAGCGCATGGTCGCCGACGCGCAGAGCTCCTCGACGAAGGCGCAACGACTCGCCGACCGGGCGGCCGGATGGCTGTTCTGGTTCGCCCTCGCCGCAGCCGTCCTCGCCGCCGTCGTCTGGCTGACGGTCGCGACCCCCAACACCGCCCTCATCCGGGTGATCACCGTCCTGGTCATCGCCTGCCCCCACGCTCTCGGGCTGGCCATCCCCCTGGTGGTCTCGATCACCACCGAGCGGGCCGCCAAGGGTGGGGTGCTGATCAAGGACCGGATGGCCCTGGAGCGCACCCGCGTCGTGGACACCGTGCTGTTCGACAAGACCGGCACGCTGACCCGGGGCGAGCCGGCCGTCGGGCACGTGGCAGCCGCCCAGGGCACCGCGGGGGCCGGGCTGACCGAGGACGAGGTGGTGGCGCTGGCAGCGGCCGTCGAGTCCGACAGCGAGCACCCGCTGGCCAGGGCGATCGTCCGCGCCGCCGACGAGCGGGCGCTGCAGGTCCCGTCGGTGAGCGACTTCTCCTCGGCCCCGGCCGTCGGGGTCACCGGCACCGTCGACGGGAGCACCGTGCGGGTCGGTGGGCCCTACCTCCTGGAGGAGGAGGGCCTCGAGCCCCTGGACGCCTCGCAGGAGTGGGGAGCTCAGGGTTCGACCGTGCTGCACGTCGTCCGCGACGGACAGGTCGTCGGGGCCCTGGCGGTCGCCGACGAGGTGCGCGAGGAGTCGCGCGAGGCGGTCGACACCCTGCACCACCTGGGGATCCAGGTCGTCATGATCACCGGTGACGCCGAGCCGGTCGCGCGCGCGGTCGCCGATGAGCTGGGGATCGACGAGGTCCTCGCCGGGGTGCGCCCCGAGCACAAGGCGGACAAGGTCAAGGCCCTGCAGCAGCAGGGGCGGACCGTGGCGATGGTCGGCGACGGCGTCAACGACGCCCCCGCCCTGGCGCAGGCCGACGTCGGCATCGCCATCGGGGCGGGGACCGACGTGGCGATCGCCTCGGCGGGTGTGGTCCTGGCCAGCGACGACCCGCGGTCGGTCCTCTCGGTCATCCAGCTCTCCCGGGCCGGTTACCGGAAGATGAAGCAGAACCTGTGGTGGGCCGCCGGCTACAACATCGTGGCCGTCCCGCTCGCCGCGGGGGTGCTGGCCCCGGTCGGGTTCGTGATGCCGATGGCCATCGGTGCGCTGCTGATGTCGGCCTCGACGGTGGTGGTGGCGCTCAACGCCCAGCTGCTGCGCCGCCTCGTGCTCACGCCGGAGGCCAGCGCGAGGGCCCTGCGGGAGCAGGACCCCGTGGAGCAGCACGGACGTACGGCCGGCGAGGTCACGGACGAGCCGGCGGCGCCCGAGCCCGTGGGGGCTTCGCGCGGCTGACGGTCGCGGGCCCGCAACGCGCCCGCCGCGACCCACGCCGTGGCCACCGCGACCCGCGCCGCGAACGCGCCGTCGCCAGCACCGCCGACCGGGGACCTCCCGGTCGGCGGTGCCGATCACCCGGCGAGGAAGTCCAGCCGGACCGTCCGGTCGTGGTTGTCCACGTTGAGGTCGACCAGGCAGATGCTCTGCCACGTGCCCAGGGCGAGCCGACCGTCCTGGACCGGCACCGTCGCGTAGGGCGGCACGATCGCCGGCATCACGTGCGACCGCCCGTGGCCGTGCGAACCGTGCCGGTGGCGCCACCGGTCGTCCGCCGGCAGCAGGTCCTCGAGCGCGGCCAGCAGGTCGTCGTCGGACCCGGCCCCCGTCTCGATGATCGCCAGGCCGGCCGTGGCGTGCGGGACGAACACGTGCAGCAGCCCGTCGCCGCGACCGCGGACGAAGTCCGTGCAGTCGTCCGTCAGGTCCAGCACCACGTCCTCACCGCCCGTGCGGATCTTCAGGTGGGTGGTCTCCATCAGTGCACCTCCGACTCCATACCCCCATCCTGCGTCCCCGACCCGTCCCGGACCAGCGGGGACGCGCCGGGAACGGGCAGGCGGGCCACGCCCCGGCCGGCGCGGTCTGCGAGGCTGGTGCGATGACCGTCCCGTTCGCCACGACCGCCGACCCGACCTCCTCCTCGGGGGAGCGCCATCTCGCGCTGGTCCGCCGACCCGGCCCGAGGCTGACCGCGGGGCTGATCACCCACATCGACCGGCAGCCGGTGGACCTGGAGCTGGCGGTGCGGCAGTGGGAGGCGTACGTGGATGCGCTCCACGCCAACGGGTGGGAGACCCTCGAGGTGGCGCCCGCCGACGACTGTCCGGACGCGGTGTTCGTCGAGGACGCGGTCGTCGTCCACGGCGACCTGGCGGTGCTCACCCGGCCGGGCGCCCCGTCGCGGCGGGCGGAGGTGGCGGCGGTCGAGGACGCAGTGGTGTCGGTCGGCTACCGGGTGGCCCGGATCGAGGCGCCCGGCACGCTCGAGGGCGGGGACGTCCTCACGTTCGGCGGGACGGTGTGGGTCGGGCTCGGCGGGCGCAGCAACGAGGAGGGTATGCGGCAGCTCGCCGCCCACCTCGAGCCCGCCGGCGTGCAGGTGGTCGGGGTGCACGTCTCCCGCGTCCTGCACCTCAAGAGCGGGGTGACGGCGCTGCCGGACGGCACCGTGGTGGGGTTCGAGCCGCTCGTCGACGACCCGTCGGTGTGGTCCGGTGGCGCGGACCTGACGCGGTCCGCCGTGACCGACGAGGCGGACGCCCGCAGCGGGGGATTCCTCCCGGTGCCGGAGGAGTCGGGTGCGCACGTCGTGCTCCTGGGCGGCGACCGGGTGCTCATGGCGGCCGGTGCCCCGCGCTCGGCGCAGCTGTTCCGCGACCGGGGCTGGGCGGTGACCGAGGTCGACATCAGCGAGTTCATCAAGCTCGAGGGTTGCGTGACCTGCCTGTCGGTGCGGCTGCGGGGGTAGCGCAGGACCGCCCGGCGGGCGGCCCTCCGACGCCTCGCGCCCCGTTCGAACAGGTGTGTCGGCGGGGGGTGCTTGGGTGGGGGTATGTCGTTCTCGTGGGGTGGGGCAGCGGGGGTCGTGGAAGAGGTCCACGACCCGGGGGACTTCGTGCCCGCGCCCGTGCCGCGGGAGGAGCGGGTGTTCGCCGCGGGGGTGATGGCGCAGCAGGACGCGGATGCGGGTGCGGTGGAGGACCCTGCGGGGGCGGCGTACTGGGAGCTGCTGGCCGACATCGAGGAGACGTTGGCGGCCGAGGCGTCCGGGTCGGGCGGTCCGCCGGGGTTGGCCTCTCAGGAGCTGGTCCGGGGGTTGGACCTGGCGGTGGCGGGGCTGGACCGGGCCGGGGTGGGCCCGCAGGGTGTGGTGGGGGTGTTCGACCCGGGCCTGGTGGAGGGCCTGGAGGCGGCCGGTCGGGTGCGTGCCCGGGTGGACGCACTGGTGCTGACGTTGGCGGTGGAGGCGGACCGGCGGGGGTTGCCGGGTGCCGTGGGGATGGGCCTGGTGGACTGGGTGCGGGTGCGCTGCCCGTGGCTCTCGACCGCGGAGGCGGCCCAGCTGCGCGCGGTGGTGGCCGCGGCCGGTGAGTACTGGGGCGCCCCGGTGGTCGACGCGGTGGTGCAGGGACGCACGGGGCTGGCCCGGGCGGCGCGGGTCGCGGCCACCCTGTCCCGGGTGGTCCCGGGGCTGGACGTGGACCAGGCGCAGGCGTACGCGGAGATCGCCACCGGCGCGGCCTGCGATGCGGGGATCAGCGAGAAGGACCTGGGGCGGGTGTGTCAGAAGCTGCTGGTGGACCTGCTCGAGGAGGCACCCAAGGAGCGGGAGCAGGAGACGTGCGAGCAGCTGCGGTGCGTGTCCCGGCGGCGGGTGGGGCCGGGGCTGGTGCGCTACGTCCTGGACGCGCCCGATGCCGACGCGGTCCTGATCGACGGTGTCCTGGACGGGCCGCTGGCCGCGCCCGACCCCTCCCGGCACGACAACGACGACGGCAACGACAACGACCACGACAACGACGACCGGGGCAACCGGGGCGAGCGGGACCATCAGGACGAGAGGGATGGGCGGTCGGTGGGGCAGCGGCGCTACGACGCGGTGCTCATGGTGCTCTCGCGGGGGTTGGGCAATCCGGGGGCGGCGCCCTCGACGGGTCGCGCCAGCGTGATCCTGACGGTGGCGGCGGACCCGGACACGGGTCGTCCGCGGGGGGCGGCGTTCGCGCAGGCGGGTGATGCGGGGCTGGACGCGGCGGGTGCGGGCCGGTACGCCTGCCTCGGGGATCTGACGCCGGTGGTGCTGGGCCCGACGGGGGAGCCGTTGCGGTTGGGTCGCACGGTGCGGTTGGCCACGCCGGGACAGTTCAAGGCGTTGCTGGCCCGGGACGGCGGATGCACGTTCCCGGGATGCTCGGTGCCCGGGTCGTGGTGCGAGGCGCACCACCTGGTCTGGTGGTGCCGGGGCGGGGGCACCGACATCGAGCTGCTGGTGCTGCTGTGCGGCCGGCACCACAGGAACGTTCATCAGAAGGACCTCATGGCCACCGTCACCGGTGGCACCACCACCTGGCACGTCTAGCGACCCCGCCCCGCTTCCGGCCCCACCCGGCCGGGAGCACCGCCACGCCTGGCGGTCGGCACGAGCGCCGCGACGATGGACGCGTCGGACCGGCGTCGGTCGGTGGGGCGATCCTGCTTGTCGAGCAGACCCCTGCTGCCCAAGGATGGCCGGATGAGCGACGGACGGGCCGATGGTGACGGCGGTGCCGCCGGTGCAGGCGGGCAGCCGCACGACGCCGTCGACCGCCACAGGTGGCTCGTCGTGAACGGTCGACGGTGGCGACGACAGGATCCCGGCCTGCCCACCGACGTGGCCGAGCGACTGCTGTCGCACCTGGGGCGCGGCCGGGCCGGGGTACGGAACGCGCGGCGGACGGGAGAGGACCCCGCCCCGTGGCGACGCCGGGTGGACCTGGCCAAGCACGGGCTGGGAGAGCGGGGCACCCCCTGGTGGGAGCAGGACGAGCACGAGCGGCTGGAGCGCTGGAGAGCGGCGCTCGAGCGCCTCGACGCGCTGCCGGTCCCGGGCCGGGACCGGCAGGACCCACCCGGCTGACGTCGATCTGGACCGGGGGGACGCCCCCGACTCACGCCGGCTGGATACCGGGCACGACCGGACCCGACCCGACCACCCGACCTGACCCGGCCACCCCCACCCTCGTCGGCAGGCGTCAGAGGCGGGCGGCCAGCTCGGTGCCCTGCCGGATGGCGCGCTCGGCGTCCAGCTCCGCGGCGACGTCGGCGCCGCCGATGACGTGCGCCTGCGGCAGTGCGTCGACCAGCTCGCGCACGGAGTCCTGCCCCGCGCACAGGACGACGTGGTCGACGGCCAGCACCTGCGGCCGGCCGTCGACGGTGATGTGCAGGCCCTCGTCGTCGACCCGGTCGTAGGAGACCCCGGTGACCTGGTGCACGCCGGCGTCCCTGAGGTTGAGCCGGTGGGCCCACCCCGACGTCTTTCCCAGCCCGGCCCCGATCCGGGTCTCCTTCCGCTGCAGGAGCCAGACCTCCCGCGCCGGTTCGGGCAGATCCTTGTCCACCAGACCGCCGCGGTGCACGCCCGGGTCACCGACCCCCCAGCGCGCCATCCAGCCGGCCAGGTCGGTCTCGACGTGGGTGAGGAAGTGCGAGACGTCGACCCCGATCCCACCCGCCCCGACCACCGCGACGCGGGGACCGGGGACGACGCGGCCGGAGAGCACGTCGGCGTAGGTGACGACGGTCGGGTGGTCGACGCCGGAGAACTGCGGGATGCGGGGCCGGACGCCGGTGGCGAGGACCACGTCGTCGAACCCGGCGAGGTCGTCCGCCGAGGCCCGCACGGACAGCCGGACGTCCACGCCGAGCACCTCCAGCCGACGGCGGTAGTAGCGCAGCGTCTCGGCGAAGTCGTCCTTGCCCGGCACCTCCAGCGCCAGACGGAACTGGCCGCCGAGCTCCACGTCCGCCTCGAAGAGGGTGACGCGGTGCCCCCGTTCGGCGGTGGCGGTCGCGGCCGCGAGCCCCGCGGGTCCCGCGCCGACCACGGCGACGCTGCGCGAGCGTCGGGTGGGGGCGAGCACCAGCTCGGTCTCCCGACCGGCCCGCGGGTTGACCAGGCAGGAGGCCCGCTTCCCGACGAAGATCCGGTCCAGGCACGCCTGGTTGCAGGCGATGCAGGTGTTGATCTCGTCCGCCCTGCCCTCGGCCGCCTTCACCACGAAGTCCGGGTCCGCCAGCAGCGGTCGGGCCATCGACACCAGGTCGGCGGTCCCGTCGGCCAGGAGCGTCTCGGCCATCTCGGGGGCGCTGATCCGGTTCGAGGCCATCACCGGCACCGAGACCTCGGCGCGCAGCCGCGCCGTCAGGCCGGTCCACGCCCCGCGGGGCACCTGGGTGATGATCGTGGGGATCCGCGCCTCGTGCCACCCGATCCCGGTGTTGAGCACCGAGACGCCGGCCTCCTCCAGCAGATGGGCCAGCTCGACCACCTCGTCCCACGTCTGCCCGCCCTCGACCAGGTCGATCAGCGAGATCCGGTAGAGCACGAGGAAGTCGTCCCCGACCGCGTCCCGCACGGCCCGCACCACCTCGACGGCGAACCGCATCCGTCCGCGCGCACTCCCGCCCCAACCGTCGGTGCGCCGGTTGGTGCGGGCCGCGAGGAACTGGTTGACCAGATAACCCTCCGAGCCCATGATCTCCACCCCGTCGTAGCCGGCCCGGCGCGCCAGGCGGGCCGACCGCGCGAAGGCGGAGACGGTGCGCCGCACCGACGTCGACGACATCGCGCGGGCGGCGAACGGGGTGATGGGGGCCTTCGACGCGGACGCGGAGACGGCCAGGGGCGAGAACGCGTAGCGACCCGCGTGCAGCAGCTGCAGGGCGATCTGGGCGCCGTGCTCGTGGACCGCGCCGGTGACGACCTGGTGGCGCCGGGCGGTGACCGGGTCGCTGAACTGGGCGCCGAGCGGGGTCAGCCGCCCGCGCAGCGTCGGCGCGTAGCCCCCGGTGACGATGAGGCCGACGCCGCCGGCTGCCCGCTCGGCGTAGTACGCGACGAGCTCGTCCCGCAGCCAGGGCCGGTCCTCCAGCCCGGTGTGCATCGACCCCATGACCACCCGGTTGCGCAGCCGGCCCCCCGGCACGTCGAGGGGGGACAGCAGGTGGGGGTATGCCGTCGCGGTCGGCGCGGAGGGGCGCGGGGCGGGCCTCCCGTGGTGGCCGGGGGTGGACGGCAGCGTGCTCACGGGACGATGTTACCGGCCGGTCACCCTCAGGTGGTGTCGTCGTCGGGGACGTGCTCGACGTCGAAGGCGTCGGCCCCCAGGATCCCGGCGAACCGGTCGATCTCCTGCGGCAGCCGCTCCTCCCAGATGTTGACCACCCCCCGGCGGCGCAGCTGTGCCGGCACGGACTTCGGTGGCGGCAGGAGCCGGTCCCGCAGCAGGACGGTGCGGGTCTGCCGGCGACCGTCGGTCGTCACGGCGACCTCCACCCGGGAGGACTCGTCGCGGGGGACGAGCGTGACGTAGGTGGCGGCGTGGGGGACGTGGGTGGAGCGCATCATGACCGACTCGAGGCCCACGACCAGAGCGCAGCGGTGCCGGAGGGGGTAGACGGCGGCCTCGATCGTCGGCGGCGGCCACATCACGACCTGCGACGCGCGGGTGTGCAGCACCTCGTCCCAGGGCTCGGCGTCGAGGTCGTACCCGTCGACGACGGCCAGGGTGGGTCGACGGTTCTCCATCGTCCCGGCGAAGTCGACCGCAGCGGTCGCTCCTCCGTGCACGCTCAGGTCCAGGACGCGCATCCGGGCGTCGAGCCAGGCGTCGTGCAGGTCGCTCTCCATCAGGGCGGCCGCGGACAGGCCCAGGCCGCCGGCGGCGACGTCCAGAAGCAACTCCTCGCGGGAGCGCAGGGTCGAGGCCAGGACGGTGCGCCACGACTCGCCCGCGGCCCAGGCGGCGATCCGGCCCAGGACCTGGGACCGGAGCTGCTCCGGAGCGGACACCACGGTGGTGGTCCCCACGACCAGACCCCCGCCGAGCAGGTCCAGCAGCGGCCAGCCGGTGCCGATGCGGACCCGGCCGCGGCGCACCGCCGCCCGCAGCTGCGCGAGGCTGGGCACCGGGGCGAGCTCGCCGTCCAGACGCGAGACCCCGGGTCCGTCCTCACCCCCGCCGGGCTCCCCGGAACCACCGTGCCCGAGCCCCTCGTCACCCATCGCCCCAGTGTGGCAGCAGCCGCCGACAGACACCGTCCGAGCCCGGACGCCGAGGCGCCACCGGGACAGGGCCTCGCGGACCCCGTCAGGCACCGTGCCCCGGTCAGCCGAACGCGGCGGCCTCCACCACGGCCTCGCCGCGCTCGATCCCCTCGACGACCCGCTCCGCCACGATGGCCGGCTCCAGGCCCTGGGGGAGCCGGGGAGCGGAGCCCGCGAGCGCCCGACCCACCAGGCCGGTCTCGGTGTGCGGCACGCGCAGATCGACGACGGTGACGCCGCTGCGGCGCAGCTCCGTCCCCAGCGCGCGGTCGGCGGCGGCCAGGGCCGCCTTGCCGGCGCCGTAGGCGACCATCCCGGCGGTCGGCCGGTCGGCGACCACCCCGGAGATCTGGGCGACGAAGCCGTCCGTCTCGACGAGCAGCGGCAGCACCCTGCGCAGGAGCCACAGCGGCCCGACCACGTTGGTCAGGAAGAGCTCCTCGATCACCTCGTCGGGGGTGTCCGCCAGCGACCCGAAGGCCACCACACCGGCGGCGTTGACGACGCCGTCCAACCGCCCCGGTCCCGAGCGCACCTGCTCGACGAGGCGGTCGCCCAGGCCGGAGTCGGTCAGGTCGCCCACGAGGACCGTGCTCCCCGGCAGGTCGCGCGTGCTGGCGACGAGCCGCTCCTCGTCCCGTCCCACGGCGGTGACGGTGGCCCCGCGGGCGGCGAGGACCTGGCAGATCCGGCTGCCCAGCACTCCCGAGGCGCCCAGCACCGCGACCTGGGAGCCCGACAACGACCTGTGCGGCATGGTGCCTCCATCGACGTGCGACACTAGTATCTGTCCAATCTACGTCAAAGGTGTGTCCCATGCACGTGTCACCCCTCGCCCGGGTCCAGACCGCCCTGGGCTCGGCCCTGCGCTCGCGCGTCGCCGGGGACGACGCGCAGGAGCGCGCCCGTCTGATCTGGCAGACGCCGGGGGAGCGGTGGTTCACCCCGCAGGACCCGGTCTGGCGGGTGCACGCGGACGCGGCGATGTTCCCCGGCGGCGTCAGCGCCCTGCTCCTGCAGATGCTCCACCCGATGGCGATGGCCGGTGTCGCCGGCCACTCGGGCTACCGCTCCGACCCCTGGGGGCGCCTGCAGCGGACCAGCACCTACCTGGCGGCGACCACCTTCGGCACGGTCGAGCACGCGCGTGCCACGATCGCGCAGGTGCGGGCGGTGCACGAACGGGTCCGGGGCAAGGACGCCCTCGGGCGCCCCTACCGTGCCAGCGACCCGCACCTGCTGCTGTGGGTCCACGTCGCCGAGGCCGTCTCCTTCCTGCGGGCCTTCCAGGCGTATGCCGCCACCCCCCTGACGGCGGCGGAGGCGGACCTCTACGTGGCCCAGGCGGGCGTCTCCGCCGGCCACCTCGGCGTGCTCGACCCACCGTCCAGCGTCGCCGAGCTGCACGCCGTGCTCGACGGCTTCCGCCCCGAGCTGGAGACGACGACGGCCGCGCGGGAGGCAGCCAGGTTCCTCCTGGCCGAGCCACCGCTGCCCCGCGCCTCCCGGCCCGGCTACTGGGCGATCGCCGCCGGTGGGGTCGCCCTGCTCGAGCCGTGGGCCCAGGAGATGCTGGACCTGCCGTCCTCCCCGCTGCTGTCCCGCTCGCTTTTGCGGCCGGTGGGCAGGGCCGGCACCGCGGGGGTCCGCTGGGCGATGGCGGGCGTGGACGACTCGAGGCAGCCCGCGGCGTGACCCGGGAGTCTGCCCCCCGGCACGAGGAGGCAACGGACCGTCGCGTGAGCCCGCAGCACGCCCTGGAGCTGCTGCTCCACCCGGACGACGAGGAGAGTGTGCGTCAGCAGTGGCAGGCGCTGGAGGAGGCCGGGGTGCGCTCCCTCGCCCGGCACCGCGGCAGCACCCACCGGCCGCACCTGACCGTCGTGACCGGCGGTCCCCCCGACGAGGCGGTGCTCGACCTGGCCCGCACCCTGCTGGGGCCCCTGCTGCCGCTGACCGCCACGGTCGAGGGCCCCGTGCTCCTGGGCGGCCGGCGTCCGACGCTCGCGCGCCGGCTGGGGGTGCCGGAGGCGGCGAGGTCGGCCAGGGGGCGGCTGACCGCCCGCTGGCCAGGTGCCGACCGGCGGCCGTGGGTGCCGCACGTCAGCCTGACCAGGCGCACGCATCCCAGCCACCTCGTCCCGGCGCTGACGGCCCTCGGTCCCACCGCGGGCAGCGTCCGCCTCGTCCAGCTCAGGTGGTGGGACCCGGACGCGGGCACCGTCACGCACCTGTGACGGCGAGGCGACCCAGCTGGACGGCCGGACCACGACCAGCAGGACCGACCCCGCGGCGGCCCGCGCACTGGTGAGCGGCACGCCGCCCCGTCAGGGGCGCGCGGCATACCCCGTCAGGGCCTCCTCGGGACGGGCGTCACCAGCCGTGCGGGACGACCACGGCGCGGGCCGAGAGCTCACCGTCCTGCAGCTTCCGGTAGGCCGTGAGCGCGTCGTCGAGGGCGTATCGCTCCACGACCGGGGTGATCTGGCCGAGCCGGTACATCGCGGCCACCTCGTGCAGGTCCTCGATCGTGCCCCAGTAGGTCGAGGAGAAGTTGACCTCGTAGGGGACGGTGAAGAAGTTCCACGGGAAGGTCCCGCCGCCGATCCCGACGACGGTCAGCGCGCCCCGCTGGGCCACGCTGGCGCCGGCCAGCTGCAGCGTCGCGTCGATCCCGACCATGTCGAAGACCGCGTCGACCCCCCGGCCGCCGGTGAGCTCCTTGATCCGGTCGACCTGGTCCTCGCCTCCGGGCACGGTGACCGCTCCGTGCTCCTCCGCCTGGGCCATCGCCTCGGGCTTGACGTCGGTGGCGATGACCTGGGCGCCGGTGAGGGCCTTGAGGATCTGGACGGCCACCAGTCCCAGACCGCCGAGCCCGACGACGAGCGCGCTACGGTCGCCGCCGGCCAGGTGGGGCAGGACCCGCTTGATCGCGTGGTAGGGGGTCAGGCCCGCGTCCGCCAGCGGTGCGGCGTCGATCGGGTCGGCGTCCCCGAGGGGCACGAGGTTGCGGGCGGGGGCGACCATGTACTCCGCCATCCCCCCGTCGCGCCCGAGCCCCATCGCGGCGTAGCCGACCTCCTGGGGGCGCACGCAGTAGGTGTCCTGGCCGCGGGAGCAGGCGGGGCAGCGTCCGCACCCGACCGGCCCGTAGACCAGGTAGGCCGCACCCAGCTCGATGCCGGTGACGCCGGCCCCGAGCTCCTCGACCCAGCCCGAGTTCTCGTGGCCCAGGACGAACGGCGGGGTCAGCCACCCGGTCGGGTCCCCCTCGAAGTCGTGGAAGAGCCCGACGTCCGAGTGGCAGGCGCCGGCGCCGGCGACCTTGAGGAGGACCTCCCCGGGGCCGGGGGCAGGACGCTCGACGTCCTTGAGGACGGGAAAGGTCTGGTATCCCTCGAAGACGACTGCACGCACGACGGCCTCCTGCTCGACCGGACGGCCGGCGCGAGGGCTCGTGTGACCAGTCGCTGCAGACCGGTCGTCCTACGATCCAGTGTAGTGCTCGACGGGCACGGCCCGCAGGCCGGCGGCGTCGACCAGCAGGAGCAGGTCACCGTCCGGGACGGCCTCCACCGCCTGGGTCAGATCCTCCAGCGACGGGCGCTCCGCCGGCTCGGCCCGGGGCCGCCAGAGCTGGACGTCGGCCCCCGTGCGGGCGGCCAGGTCCGACAGCTCGGCGGGGGAGAGGGCCCCGACGAGCAGGACGGTGCGACGCCCGCGGGCGACGGCCGCGGCGGCGGTGTGCGGTGGCCCCGCCGGGGCCGCCCAGGCGGGCGCCCCGTCGGTCCGGGCGGCGACCTCCGCGGCCTTGGCGACCTCCGGGGCCGGTGCGCGCCGCTCG
>DATISK010000241.1:0-7808 GCA_035581545.1 Ornithinimicrobium sp.
CCGTCCGGAACGAGCCGGCCTCCCGGGTCGCCCGGTCCGGCCCCTCCCCCGGCGCCGGCAGCAGCCGGTCCACGACGGGACCGACCACCGGCAGCGCGAGCGCGCCCAGGAACGCCCCGAGCCCGGCGACCATCCCCGTGGCCCGCAACGCCCCCCTGGCGCCCCGTCCGGTGGGGACGAGCTCGCGGTAGCGGAAGGCTGCCCCGTAGCCGCCCTCGGTCAGCGCGTGCGACCGCCGGACGACGCGGGTGTTGTAGGGACCCATGAAGAACGGCGCGGCCCACCGGCCGCTGCGCTCCTCCACGAACGGGCGCCAGTGGTCGCGCTGCCCCGGCGCGCCGGTCGAGCCTCCGCCGAGCGACCCGGGGTCCAGGACGACGCGACGCAGGGACGGGTCCTGCCGCATCCGTGCCAGCTGCGCCCGCATCGAGTCGATCGTGCCGCCGCTGACGCCGCCGCGGAGCCTGCGCACCCACAGCGTGGTGTCGGTCAGCCCGCCCGCGCCGTCGGACCGCGCCGCGCGGTGCAGCAGGTGCACGCCGAGGTCGGAGGGCACCGAGTCGAACCCGCACGAGACGACGATCCGCGCCCCTGTCCCCCGGGCGAGGTCGTGCGCCCGGTCGATCGCCTCCCGCACGAAGAGCACCTCCCCGGTCAGGTCCGCGTAGTCGGTGCCCTCCTCGGCGCAGGCGACCACCAGGGGTATGCCGTGGCGCTGGTAGGGCCCGACCGTGCTCACCACGACGGAGGAGCGGGCGGCCATCGCGCGCAGGCTCGGTGCGTCGGTGGCGTCGGCCTCGAGGAGGGGCCACCCGGCCGCCCGCGCGCCGAGGGTGTCGCGGACCCGCGCCAGCCGGTCGGGCGAACGGCCCGCCAGGCCGATGCGCACGCCCTGCGGAGCGGCCTGCGCCAGGTGCTCGGCGACGAGCCGGCCGACGAAGCCGGTGGCTCCGTAGAGCGTGATGTCCAGGTCGCGGGGGCCGGTCATGCCGGCACCCTCAGCCGCCACGCCTGCGGCTCCACCCGCCAGGTCCGGCGGGAGATCCGCCCGGAGGAGACCTCGCCGTCGGTGCTGAGGCGGAACGCGTCCCGCGGGCCGACCGCCTCCACGACCACCTCCCGGCCGCGCTCGACGACGACGTCGGGACGTGCGCCGTGCCGCCCCCTGCGCAGGTCCCGGGCGAACCCCACCCGGGCGGCCGGCGAGGTGGCGTGGGCGACGACGACCTCGGCGAGCCCGTCGTCGGGCCGCGCTCCGGGGGCCACCCTGGTCCCGCCGCCCACCGAGGACCCCAGCGCCAGCGTCACCATCAGCACCGGCCGGCTGCCGTCGGCCACGGTGCGCCCGTCCACGACGACGCGGAGGTGCCACCCGGTCGAGGTCAGGCCCGCGCGCAGCGCCCCGACGGCGTAGGCGGCCCGTCCCAGCAGGCCCTTGACCTCGCCCGCGTGCGCGGTCGCCTCCGCCGCGATCCCGGCGTGCACCGCGTTGACGACCACACCGCCCGCGTCGTCCACGAGCAGGGGCCGGGGCACCGGCCGTCCGGTCACCGCGAAGGGGGCGGCCCGGTCGGCGTCCAGCGGGATGCCCGCGGACCGGGCGAGGTCGTTGCCGGTGCCGGTCGGGACCAGCCCGACGGCGCCGACGGGGCCGTCGGGACCCGACAGCTGCTGGTCGTGCAGCTCCTGCAGCAGCCGGTGGACCGAGCCGTCCCCGCCGAGCACCACGACGTCCCGGTGTCCGGGCCCGGCGAGGGAGGTGACGGCAGCGGCATACTCCGGGTCAGGCCCGGGGGCCCGCACGTCCACCCCGGCGGGAACGAGCGCCCCGAGCTGGCGGCACACCCGTTCGTGCCGCGCGCTCTCGGCGGCGTCGGGCGACGGCTTGGTCAGGACGAGGACGCGGGCGGCGGGGCCGGCGTCGTCCTCGTGGTCGTCGTCCTCGTGGTCCGTGGGCACCAGGAGGCTCCTCCGGTCGGGGTCTGCGGTTCCCCCCAGCGTAGGCCGACGGCACCGACCGCCCGGTGGTGTCCCGACGATGGTGTCGCGACGGTGGTGTCCTGACGGTGGTGTCCTGACCTCGGTCCGCTGACCGGTACACTTGGTCCCAGCGCCCCGCACCGTCTCGCCTCGGGGTGCCCGATCTGTGCGCGGCCCTCCCCCACCTCTCCAGGTGCTCAGGGCAGCCCCCAAGGTCGCGCCGCTCCCGCAGGGGGCCTGCGCGCCGGGTGAGACACCGCATACGTCTCGAAAGACTTCTCTGTGACCTCAAGCTTCGCCGACCTCGGCGTGCCCGCCCACCTGACCTCCCTCCTGTCCGAGCGGGGCATCACCGTGCCCACGCCGATCCAGGCGGCCACCCTGCCCGACTCGCTCGCGGGCCGGGACGTCCTGGGCCGCGGCCGCACGGGCTCGGGCAAGACCTACGCCTTCCTGCTGCCGCTCGTGACCCGGTTGACCGCCGGCGGCGACGCCCGCCGCTCCTCCACCCGTGGTCGTGCGCCGCGGGCCCTCATCCTGGCCCCCACCCGCGAGCTGGTCCGCCAGATCGACGAGGCGCTGGCCCCCCTGGCCAAGGCCGCGGGCCTGGCGACCATGACCATCTTCGGCGGCGTCGGCCAGAACCCGCAGGTGCGGGCGCTGCAGTCCGGTGTCGACGTGCTCGTCGCCACGCCCGGCCGGCTCGAGGACCTCATCAGCCAGCGCCACGTCGACCTCGGATCGGTGCAGATCACCGTCCTCGACGAGGCCGACCACATGTCGGACCTGGGCTTCCTGCCCGCGGTCAAGCGCCTGCTCGACCGCACTCCGCGGGAGGGTCAGCGCATGCTCTTCTCCGCGACGCTGGACGCCGGCATCGACGTCATCGTCAAGCGCTACCTCGACCGCCCGGTGACCCACCACGCCGACTCGGCCCAGTCGCCGATCTCGACGATGGCGCACCACGTGCTGCACCTCGACGCCGGCCACCGGCTCCCGGTGCTCACCGACCTGGCGTCCGCGCCCGGCCGGGTCGTGATGTTCACCCGGACCAAGCACGGCGCGAAGAAGCTGGCCAAGCAGCTCAACGGCGCGGGCGTGCCCACGGTGGAGCTGCACGGCAACCTGGCGCAGAACGCCCGGGTGCGCAACCTGGACGCCTTCCAGTCCGGCACGGCGACGACCCTGGTCGCCACGGACATCGCCGCCCGCGGCATCCACGTCGACGACGTGGCGCTCGTCGTGCACGCCGACCCGCCGGTCGAGCACAAGGCCTACCTGCACCGTTCGGGCCGCACCGCCCGCGCCGGCGCCTCGGGCACCGTCATCACGATCATGACCGACGACCAGGTCCGCGACGTGCGCTCGCTGACCCGGGCCGCCGGGATCAAGCCGACGATCACCAAGGCCCACCCGGAGCACCCCGTGCTCGTCCAGCTGGCCCCCGGTGAGCGCACCCTCGTCCCGGGCGGCCTGCAGCTGACCACGCCGGAGCAGGGCAGCGGTCAGGGCCGCGGCCGTGGGAACGGTGGCGGCGGCGGTCGCGGTCGCAACGGCGGCCAGGGCGGCGGTCAGGGTCGTGGCAACGGCCAGGGCCGGAGCCGGTCCGGCTCGTCCGAGGGCAGGCCGGCGCGCGCCGGCGGCTCGGGCAGCTCCCGCTCGGGCGGCCGTTCCGGGGGCCGCTCGCGCGGCGGCTCCGGCGGCGGCTCGGTCGTGGCGTTCTCCTCCTCCAGCAGCGGGAGCCGCGGGGGTCGCTGACCACCTGCACCTCCCGGCACCGAACATCGCGACGGCGGGGGTCGACCACCACGGTCGGCCCCCGTCGTCGTCGTTCCCGACCGACGGCAGCCCCGGTGTTGGCCTACCGTCGGTGCGGTGAGCACGCATCGGATCCGGATCGGCATCTCCGGCTGGCGCTACGCCCCGTGGCGGGGGGTCTTCTACCCGCCCGGGCTGCCGCAGCGCAGGGAGCTGGAGTACGCCTCCCGCTGCCTGGACACCGTGGAGATCAACGGGTCGTTCTACTCGTTGCAGCGGCCGAGCAGCTACCGCGCGTGGGCCGCGCAGACGCCGTCCGACACCGTGCTGGCGGTCAAGGGCAGCCGGTTCATCACGCACATGAAGAAGCTGCGCGACGTCGACACGGCGCTGGCCAACTTCTTCGCCTCCGGCCCGCTCGCCCTGGAGCACCGGCTCGGCCCGTTCCTGTGGCAGCTGGCCCCCCGCTTCCGCTACGACCACGACCGCCTCGACGACTTCCTCGGCCGCCTGCCGCGCACGGCGCACCAGGCCTCGGTCCTGGCGGAACGGCACGACGACCGCCTGCGCGAGGAGGCGTGGACGGACCCCGGTCCCGACCCTGAACGCCCGCTGCGGCACGTCCTCGAGGTGCGCCACCCGACCTTCGCCGACAACGCCGAGCTGCTCGACCTGCTGCGTCGGCACGGGATCGGGATCGTGGTCGCCGACGCGGCCGGGCTGTGGCCCTACTACGACGTGGTGACCGCCCCCGTCGTCTACGTGCGCCTGCACGGTGACACCGAGCTCTACACCAGCGGGTACGGCGAGGAGGCCCTGGGCGTCTGGGCTCAGCGGATCCGGGGGTGGGCGGAGCAGGCCGAGGTGTTCGTCTACTTCGACAACGACGTCAAGGTGCACGCGCCCCACGACGCGATGCGGCTGGCCGACCTGCTCGGCGTGACCCCGGCGACGCGCGAGCCGGGCCGGACACGACCGACCGGTCTGGACGGGTGAGTGCGCCTTAGGGTTCACCCAGTGCGTCCACCCGGCGCACCCCTACCCGAGAGGACCACCGATGCCGCAGCTGCCTGGCAGCCCCCTGGAGATCTTCCCCCTCAACCTGGGCGGCAACGCCTTCGGGTGGACCGCCGACGAGGACACGTCGCACGCCGTGCTGGACGCCTTCGTCGAGGCGGGCGGGAACTTCGTCGACACGGCCGACTCCTACGCCGCCTGGGTGGACGAGCGCGGTGGCCAGTCGGAGACGATCATCGGATCCTGGCTCGCCGCCCGCGGACGGCGGGACGACGTGCTGGTGGCGACGAAGGTGGCCCGCAAGCCCGGACGTGAGGGGCTGTCCCGGGCCAACGTGCTGGCGGCGGTCGACGAGTCGCTCGAGCGGCTGCAGACCGACCACGTCGACCTCTACTACGCGCACTTCGACGACGAGGACGTGCCGGTCGCCGAGCAGGTCGCCGCCTTCGACGAGGTCGTCCGGGCGGGCAAGGCCCGGGCAGTGGGGCTGTCGAACTTCTCACCGGAGCGGATGCGCGAGTGGTTCGCGACCGCCCGCCGTGAGGGTGCGTCGATGCCGGTCGCGATCCAGCCCCGTTGGTCGCTGGTGTCGCGGAGGACCTACGAGCAGGACTACGCCCCGATCGTGGCCGCCGAGGGCGTGATGGTGTTCCCCTACCCGGCGCTGGCCTCGGGGTTCCTCACCGGGAAGTACCGCGCCGAGGCCGACTTCGAGGGAGCCCCCCGGGGTGGGGCGGCCCGGCGCTACTTCGAGGCGGGAGGGCTGCGGGTGGTGGACGTCCTCGTCGACGTGGCCGACCAGCACGGCGTGGAACCGGCGACGGTGGCGCTGGCGTGGTTGCTGGCCAAGGGGGCGACCGCACCGATCGCCTCGGTCTCACGGCCCGGACAGCTCGCCCCGCTGCTGGCGGCTGGGAGGACCATGCTGGCCGACGAGGACGTGCGCCGCCTGGACGAGGCGTCCGAGAGGTTCTGAGCAGCGACCCTGCATCCACCCGGGTCGTCGTGATCAGAAGGGCGGAGGATCGTGCGGGCCGGGTCGGGTGGCCCAGCCCTGGCTGGGTCCCTGGGTGCGGGAGTCCCGGGCGGGGGCGACCAGACCGAGGAGCTGCTCGGGGGTCGGGCCCCTGAGATCGGCATGGCGGCCCTCCCGGGACAGGGCCAGCCGTGGGTCGATGCTGGCCCAACCGGCCAGGCGCAGGTCGTAGGCCTCGGCGTCGACGATGTCGTCGCTGGCGCGGGCCGGAGCGCCGGCGTGACGGTGCACGATCGCGGCGTACAGGAGCCGGTTGGCCAGATCCGCCCGGTCGGCCATCGTCGGCCGGTCCACCGCGTCGCCGGTCGGGGCGCTGTCGTCGCCCTCATCCCCTGCGGGCTCCGACCGCTCCGGGCCGTGCCCGCCGGGCTCGGGAGCCAGGGCATCCACGCGGGACAGGTACTGACGGTAGTCGTGTCCGCGGGTGGTCACGACCTGCCTCAGCAGGGTGGTCCAGGTCACGTCCCGCCGCTCGTTCATCACCGAGGACCACAACCGGGCGGTCTTCACCGCGTGGAAGAACACGCCCTTGCCGTTGAGGTTGGTCTCGGCCGTCGGACCGCCGTCCTGGTGCTCGTGCTCGTGGTCGATCTGCCACCGCTCCGGCGGGGTACGTTCCCCCGGTCCCCGGCCGTACACGTCGGCCGCCGCGACCTGGCGACGCATCTCCGCGTCGGGACGGTAGGCGGTGATGGTCCGTTCGATGCACCGACCGTCCGCCGGGTCGGTCAGGATCCGATGCATCGTCGTGCCGGGCGCGAGCGCCAGCTCCCTGGCATGGCCGGGTGTGAGGAACGCCGGATGGAGCCCGAGCAGCTCCGCGACCGTGCCCGACCACGCCACGCCCGGCAACGGCGGCTGGCCGACGACCGGCGACCTGAATGGTGGGGGTTGTGCCGCGGGGCGGGAGGGAGGTCCGTCCAGCCCACGTTCCGTGCCTGCAGCTCCTGCTTCGTGCCCGCACCTGCGGGCGAGCCAGTCCGGCACCGGCGGCCAGGCACACCGCTCCTTGGTGAGCGTGAGACACGTCACCGCCGAGGAACCGTCACCGTCGCCGTTGCGACTGGGGACGGCGTGGGTGCACCGGGGGCAGACCACCCCGCCGGCGAGGGCGTCCCACGGGACGACGACCTGCAGCGACACCGGAGGGCTCGCCGTGGTCACCGCCGCCAGCATCTGCACGTCCTCGGGCGTGACCAGGTCGTCCACGACCTCGGGCACGGCGACGGTGCCGTGCAGCAGCAGGGTCGCGCACAGGTCCGACCGCAGCTGGGCCAGGGACCGTCCCTCACCGCCCCCGCGCAGCACCCGCGCCATCCGGTCCACCCGGGCGAACACCCCCACCCCGGAGATCAACGGGGTCCGCACTCCCAGGGTCGCGGTCCCGTCGTCGTGCACCCGCAGCCACGCATCGCGGGAAGCCACCGCCTCGTCCCGCGCCTTCCGGGCCGAGCGCTCGTCCTTGCCCCTGGCCCGGACCACCTCCCGGTCGAGCGCGGCGTGGAACTCCTTGACCGCCCACGGGCGTCCGTGCAGCTCTCCGTCGGGGTCCAACCGCTCCCGTGCCGCCTCCTCGACCACGGTGCCGAAGAGCACCCTCGCGATCGTGACGACGTCCTCCACCGGCAGCGAACCGGCCTTGGTCCAGAACCGGCGCACCAGGTGCCAGGGCACCTCCCCGCGACCCAGGGCCTCCAGCACCGGCGCGCCGATGCCCTCCGGTGCGCACGCCACCGCGACCATGTCCCGGGCCTCTCCCCTGCCCACCCCCAGGGTCACCTCCAGCTCCGCGGCGACCAGCGACTTCATTCGAGCGCGCCATCGTGCCCACGCCGTGGCCGACAACCCTTCCGGGTCTGCCACGCCCTTCTCCTCCAGCAACCGCCGTCCCGTGCGCAGGGCCAGGTCCGCGACCGCGACCAGCTGCACGGCCTCCATCCGGCACCGCACCAGCGCCAACGACCCCCCCCCGGCCACCGCGTCCAGGTCTGCCGCCGGCACGTCCAGAGCACCCTCG
>DATISK010000242.1:0-9223 GCA_035581545.1 Ornithinimicrobium sp.
AAGAAGGACCAGGCCAGCCAGAAGGCGTTCCAGGAGGAGACCTTCGGGCTCTACCGGGAGGCAGGAGCCAACCCGTTCGGCGCCTGCCTGCCGATCCTGATCCAGATGCCCTTCTTCTTCGCCCTCTTCCGCCTGCTCAACAGCGCCGAGGCGGTGTCGGAGGGTCGCGCCGAGCCGCTGGGGCTGTTCACGCGGGAGCTGGCCACCAAGATGGCCGAGTCGGACATCCTCGGCGCCGGGCTGACCTCGACCTTCCTGCACGACCAGGACCTGCAGGCCAAGATCCTCTCGCTCGTGCTGATCCTCGTCATGTCGGCCACGCAGTTCGTCACCAGCCACCAGCTCATGCGGCAGAACATGTCGCCGGAGGCGCTGAACAGCCCGATGGCCAAGCAGCAGCAGATGCTCATCTACGTGCTGCCCGTCGTCTTCGCGGTCACCGGCGTGAACTTCCCGATCGCGCTGCTCATCTACTGGACGGTCAGCAACTTCTGGACGATGGGTCAGCAGTTCTTCGTCATCCGCAACATGCCCGCCCCCGGGTCGCCGGCGGAGAAGGCCTACCGCGAGCGGATGGCGCGCAAGGGCCGGGACGCGACCGGCATCCAGCTGAAGAACCCCTCGCTGCTGGCGGAGCGTGAGGCCGCGGCCCAGGCCGAGCAGCAACGCCGGCCGGGGCAGCGGGCCCAGCCCAAGAGCAAGAAGCGGTCGAAGAAGCGCTGACCGCGCTTCCGTGGTCCGCACCCCGGGCCACCCCCACCACCACCACGTCCACGCAGTGCCGCGGCGGCGGCGCACGGACCACCTGAGGAGACCAGATGAGCACCACCCCCGAGAACCCCGACAGCACCCCCGAGGAGCAGACGCTCGACGGGGCCGGACAGCCCGGGCAGAGGAGCGGGGCGGACGACGCCACCGCCCCCGAGCAGCCGCAGGACGCCGAGCGTGCGCCCTCGGCGGTGGACGAGGAGCCGGACACGCACGAGGAGCCGGCCGCGGGGACCGCCGATGAGCCGGCTGGGTCGGTGCAGGACCAGGAGGATGGGGAGTCCGAGGCGGCGCCAGGCGACCCGCGCCGCTCCCTGAGCAAGGAGCGGACCCAGGAGCTCGTCCGTGAGGGTGAGATCGCCGCCGACTTCCTGGAGGGTCTGCTCGACATCGCCGACCTGTCCGGCGACCTGGAGGTCGACATCGAGAACGACCGCGCAGCGGTGGCGATCGTGGACTCCGAGGACGGCGCGGCACCCACCCGCCTCGTCGGGCCCGGGGGGCAGGTGCTCGACGCCCTGCAGGAGCTGACCCGGTTGGCCGTCCAGGCGGAGACCGGGGACCGGAGCAGGCTCATGCTCGACGTCGCCGGCTACCGCTCCGACCGGCGGGCCGCACTGGTCACGACGGCCCGACGGGCCGTCGCCGAGGTGACCGAGTCGGGCCAGCCCCGTGAGCTGGAGCCGATGACCGCCTTCGAGCGCAAGGTCGTCCACGACGAGGTGCTCGCCGCCGGTCTGCGCTCGGAGTCCGCCGGCGTCGAGCCGTCGCGCTACGTGGTCGTGCTCCCCTCCTGACCCGGTGGCGGGCCGAGGAAGATGACGGGTGAGAGGGAGGGCGTGCCGGTGGGGGCCTCCGCGGGAGGGCTGCCGGAGCCGCCGCCGGCCGCGGTACGGCTCTTCGGCGACCGGCTCGCCCTGGCGGTGAGGTATGCCGAGGAGCTGGCGACGACGGGGATCGCGCACGGGCTCGTCGGCCCCCGGGAGGCGCCACGGCTGTGGGAACGGCACCTGCTCAACTGCGTCCTGCTGGAGAGCCTCGTCCCCGAGGGCTCCAGGGTGATCGACATCGGCTCCGGCGCCGGGCTGCCCGGGCTCGTCCTGGCGGTCGCCCGCCCGGACGTCACCGTGCACCTGGTGGAGCCGTTGCTGCGACGCACCACCTGGTTGGAGCGCACGGTCTCGGTGCTCGAGCTGGACAACGTGGTCGTGCACCGGGCCCGTGCGGAGCAGGTGGACCTGACCGCGCCCGTCGTCACGGCCAGGGCCGTGGCGGCGCTGGGCACCCTGGCCGGGTGGGCGCTGCCGCTGCTCGAGCCGGGTGGCAGGCTGCTCGCCCTCAAGGGTGCGACCGCCGAGGATGAGCTGGCCGAGGCTCGACCGGTGCTGGACGAGCTCGCCGTGCCGCAGGCCAGGGTTCTTCGGCTGGAGCAGGAGGGGGTGGATCCGGTCAACGTGGTGGAGGTCCTCCGTCCGGACGTCCTGCCCGTCGACGCGGGCGGGGCCGGTCGTGCTGGGACCGGTCGACCTGGGTCCAAGCGCCCCGGGAGGAGCAGGCGACGGGGCTCCGGCCGCCGGCGCTGACCTGGGTCGCACGAGCCCGCCCACGAGGCCTGGCCACGCACTTGCGCGGGTTGGGGATGGCGGCTTGGTGGGGACCGTCGGATCGGCGATGATGAGGGCCTCATGACTAGCACCCACCGTGAGGCCCTGGGATGGCCGCGACGTCCTGACCACGACTCCTGGGGCGACCCCCGGTGGGCGGGGGTGTTCGGGGACGGCGATCACCTGGGCTGGCCCCAGGCGGGCTCCGCGTCCTGGGCTCCCCCCGGCGAGGAGGGCCGCACGCTGTCCGCGGATGTTTCCCGTGAAACGCGGACGGCCGGCTTCGATCCGGTCGCCGGGACTCCGGTGAACGGTCATGTTTCCCGTGAAACGACGACGACGGCGGGACGCGTGGCCACCCCCATCGCGGACCCCGACGCCACCGCCGCAGCGCCCACCGAGGCCACCACCGGCACCTCCACCGAGGCGCCCACCGCAGGCTCCGCTCGGACGACCCGGTCCTGGACGGCCGGCGTCCCCGCCTCCGCCAACGGGACCGCTCCGCCGGGACGGGCGCACGCCTGGACGGGCACCCGCGTCATGACCGTGGCGAACCAGAAGGGCGGGGTCGGCAAGACCACGACGGCGGTGAACATCGCCGCCGCGATGGCCGGGGCCGGGCTGCGGGTCCTGGTCATCGACATGGACCCCCAGGGAAATGCGAGCACCGCGCTGAGCATCCCGCACGCGAGCGGGACCATGGGCGTGTACGACGTTCTCATCGACAGCGTCCCGCTCGCCGACGTCGTGGTGGGGTCGCCGCACGTGCCCGGACTCTTCGGCGTCCCCGCCACGATCGACCTGGCCGGGGCAGAGATCGAGCTGGTCCCCCTGGTGGCGCGGGAGAACCGGCTGCGCCGTGCGCTGTCGACCTTCCTCGAGTCACGCAGCCCCGAGGAGACGTTCGACCTGGTGCTGATCGACTGTCCTCCCAGCCTGGGCCTGCTCACGGTGAACTCGTTCGTGGCGGCCGACGAGGTGCTCATCCCCATCCAGTGCGAGTACTACGCGCTCGAGGGCCTCAGCCAGCTGGTGAAGAACGTGGAACTCATCAAGCAGCACCTCAACGCCGGTCTGACCATCTCCACGATCCTGCTCACCATGTTCGACGCCCGCACCCGCCTCTCGGCGGAGGTCGCCGACCAGGTGCGCGAGTACTTCGGGGCACGCGTCCTCCGGGCGGCGATCCCGCGGTCGGTGCGGATCAGCGAGGCCCCCAGTCACGGCGAGACCGTGATCACCTACGACCCGGCGAGCACGGGTGCCCTGTCCTACGTCGAGGCTGCCGCCCAGATGCGGCAGCAGGAGGTATCCGCATGAGTGACCGTCGTCGAGGTCTCGGAAAGGGGCTGGGCGCCCTCATCCCCTCCGGCCCCGGTGGGGACCGCCCCACCGACGTCTTCTTCCCACGCCGGGACGGGGTCGGAACCGGTGACGGACTGCGGAACGGAGCTGACCCGGACAGTGCGGACCCACCTCCGGCCCTGCCCACCGAGGAAGCGGACGCTCAGCACCGAGACGCCTCGGCAGAGGGACGTTTCACGGGAAACATCGACCGAGCGGACGCCGACCCGGCGGTTGACGCCGACCTGCTGGTCGGTGCAGACGGAGAAGGGCTGGCCCCGGTGCCGGGGGCCACGTTCGCCGAGGTGCCCATCGAGGCCATCCGGCCCAACCCCCGGCAGCCCCGACAGGTCTTCGACGAGGACGACCTGGCGGAGCTGGTGGCCAGCATCCGCGAGCTGGGGGTGCTCCAGCCCGTCGTGGTCAGGGCGGCCCCCCGCGAGGGCGTCGGGGCCGGGGACGACGGGCAGGCCCACGCCTTCGAGCTCGTCATGGGCGAGCGTCGGCACAGGGCGTGCCGGGAAGCGGGCCGGAGCACCATCCCCGCGATCATCCGCAGCACCGACGACGAGAACATGCTGCGGGACGCCCTGCTGGAGAACCTGCACCGGGCGCAGCTGAACCCGCTGGAGGAGGCGGCCGCCTACCAACAGCTGCTGGACGACTTCGGCTGCACGCACGAGGACCTCGCCCTCCGCATCGGGCGGTCACGTCCGCAGATCTCCAACACCATCCGGCTGCTCAAGCTCCCGCCGCTGGTGCAGCGGCGGGTGGCCTCCGGCGTGCTGAGCGCGGGGCACGCCCGGGCCCTCCTCGGGCTGAGGGACGGCGCGGCCATGGAACGGCTGGCCCAGCGCATCGTCGCGGAGGGGCTGTCCGTGCGGTCGGTCGAGGAGATCGTCGTGCTCGGCGGGGACGACGCCCCTCGCCGTCCGAGACCGCGGGCCGCGACGGCACCGGCACCGGAGCTGCAGGAGGTGGCTGAGTCGCTGTCCGAACGCCTCGAGACCCGGGTGCAGGTGACCATGGGCCGGCGCAAGGGCAAGATCACCGTCGAGTTCGCCGGCCAGGACGACCTGGCGCGCATCCTCACCGCGCTGGGCCGCGACTGACCGGGGGTCGCGGCTCTGCGCGGTGTCGTTCAGCGCCGCCAGATCCGGACCCGCGACGGGGTCGGCTCGTCCACAGAAACACGAAGACCGTCCACAGGGCTGTGGATAACCCGTGTGGACGGCCTCGGTGGCCTCAGCTGCGCGGACAGCCCGGCTGACCCGGTGACCGGGTCAGGAGGTGAACTGTTCCATCTCCCTGGCCAGCTTCTTCTTCGGCAGGGCTCCCACCAGCGTCTTGACGACCTGGCCGCCCTGGTAGACGTTCATCGTCGGGATCCCGGTGATCCCGTACGCACGGGTGGTCTCGGGGTTGTCGTCGGTGTTCAGCTTGGCGATCTTCAGCTTGTCGCCCCACTCCTGGGAGAGCTCCTCCAGCACGGGGGCGATCATCTTGCACGGGCCGCACCAGGGGGCCCAGAAGTCGACGAGGACGGGTCCGTCGTGCTGGAGGACGTCCTCGGTGAAGGTGGCGTCGCTGGTCTGGATGATGGCCATGTGGTGGTTCCTTCCGGCTGGGGTACGGGTCGAGGGTAGTCGAACCGTGGGGATCGACCCTCGAGGGGAGTTCGTGCGGGCGGGCGCGGTGCCCTGGGTCAGACGGTGAGCGCGACGTCCTGGTGGGCGTCGAGGGCTGCCAGGTAGCGCTCTGCGTCGAGCGCGGCCGAGCAGCCCGTGCCGGCCGCGGTGATGGCCTGGCGGTAGCTGTGATCCACGAGGTCGCCGCAGGCGAAGACACCGGGGACGTCGGTGGCCGTCGTCCGGCCCCTGACGACGACGTAGCCCTCGTCGTCCAGGGCGACCTGGCCGGTCACCAGCTCGTTCCGCGGATCGTGGCCGACGGCGATGAACAGGCCCTTGGTCGCCAGCTCCCGCGTCTCCCCGGTCACGGTGTCCCGCAACGTGATCGACGTGAGCTTGGGATCGCCGTGCAGCGCGGCGACCTCGGCGTTCCAGATGAACGAGATCTTGGGGTCGTTCAGGGCGCGCTCGGCCATGATCTTGCTCGCGCGCAGCTCGTCCCGCCGGTGGACGATGGTCACCGTGCGCCCGAACCGGCTCAGGAACGTGGCCTCCTCCATGGCCGAGTCACCGCCACCGATGACCACGATGTCCTCGTCGCGGAAGAAGGCGCCGTCGCAGGTCGCGCACCAGGAGACGCCGTGACCGGAGAGGCGGTGCTCGTCGGGAAGTCCGAGCTCCCGGTAGGCCGAACCCATGGCGAGGATGACCGAGCGGGCCCGGTGCACCTGCCCCGACCCGTCGGTCACGGTCTTGACCTCGGCGGTGAGGTCGACCTCGACCACGTCGTCCCGCACCATCTCGGCACCGAAGCGCTCGGCCTGCTCCCGCATGTTCATCATGAGCTCGGGGCCCATGATGCCCTCGGCGAAGCCGGGGTAGTTCTCGACCTCGGTCGTGTTCATCAGGGCCCCACCGGCGGTGACGGATCCCTCGAAGAGGAGCGGGGCGAGGTTGGCGCGGGCGGCGTAGACGGCGGCCGTGTAACCGGCCGGGCCGGACCCGATGATGATGACCTCGCGCAGCCCGTCGGAGGCGGGCTGCGGGGTGGGGGTCAGGCCGACCGGGTCGATGAAGTTGGTCATGGGATCCTTCCTGGGGCGCGTCGGAGCGCGGTGCGCAGATCGTGTACTGGCGGAACCCCTCCACGACCCTACTTTGTTCCCTGGGTCCCCGGGCGGGGGCCGACGCCACCAGACCGCCTGGGCGAGGCCCGCCCTCGTGGGTCGAGGCTCGGGTGTCCTCAGCCCTCGGGGGGCCAGGAGATGTGCTCCAGGGGGGCGGTCGCGGCGTCGCCCTCGTCGGTCGACGGGATGGAGGTCGTGCACTGCCACGGCAGCAGGTAGGCCTCCCCCCGGTCCCCGGACCGGCCCATCAGGACGACGACCGGGTCGCCGTCCAGCTCGCCGTCGGCGGCGTGCAGGGAGTCCCACCGGTGCTCGGACCCGGTGGCGGCCCAGCAGCCGGCCACAGCGGGCCGGCTGAGCCGGGACGCCTCGTCCGCGCCCTGGGCGGCCGCCTGCTCCAGGCGGTCGCGGTAGTCCGTCCTGGTCACCACGCCCAGCGTGTTCAGGATCACGAGCTCCTCGGGAAGCCCGATGTCGGCCGCGTCGTCCGCGATGAGGGCGCTGGCCGCCGACTCCTCCGTGCTGGACCCCGCGTCGGCCGCGCCCCCCGCGGCCGGCCCCGCGAGGGCCTCGTCGTCGGACCCTGCGCCGGCGGCCTCGTCCTGCGCGGCCCCACCGTCGGCCTCGGCCGCGCCGGCCGGGCCGCCCTCCGCACGTCCGTCCGTCCCCGTGGGGTAGAGGGCCGCGGAGTCGCTGGCGGACCGGGATCCGAAGATCTCTCCGTCGACCACCTGGCCCAGGCCCACCGTGGTCACGAGCAGCCCGGCCGCGGCGACACCGAGGAGGGCCACCGTCCTGGCCGGACGACGGTGGGAACGCTCGGCGGCCAGGTCGACGAGGTGGTCGGCGGCTCCGGTCCGGGAGGTGGGCCGACCGGCGGCGTGGGCCTCGACGGCCAACCGGGCCTCGATGCGACGGACGAGGTCCTCGGGCATCGGACCAGGGTCCGGCAGGGAGGACAGCAGCGCCCGCATGCCGGTGGGGTCCGCCTCGGGTCCGGGTTGCTGCGAGGGAGGGGGGTGCGGCGCGTCGGTGGGCGTCACGCGGCGACCTCCTCGCTGGGCGGACGGGCCGGGGTTCTGCGGCCGGTGGCGGACCGGCCGGTGGGACCGGCGCGGTGCTGGCGGGCCGGGTCCGGCCCACGGGTGTAGGACGAGCGGCCCGACGGAACGGTTCCCGACGCGCGCACGGGGGGCAGACCGCCCCGACCCGCCTTCCTGGTCGAGGTCATCGTCGGCCGTCCGGTGCCTCGTCGGCGGGCTGCAGGAGCCGGGCCATGGCCTCGCGGCCGCGGGAGCAGCGCGACTTCACGGTGCCCTCGGCCACCTCGAGGACGGCGGCCGCCTCGGCGACCGACAGTCCGTGCATGTCGACGAGCGTCAGGGCGAGCTGCTGACCCTCCGGCAGCTGGGCCAGCGCGGCCCGCACGTCGAGACGGACGTCGACGGCGTGGTGGCCGTCGCGCGGCTCGACCGGGTCGTGGTCGGCGATGTCCACCGTCGGGCGGATGCGCCGCAGGCGGTCCAGGCAGGCGTTCACCGTGATCCGGTGCAGCCAGGTGGTCACCCGGGAGTCGCCGCGGAAAGAACCCGCCCGGCGGAAGGCGTTGAGGAAGGCGTCCTGCACGGCGTCGGCGGCCAGCTCGGGGTCGCGGGTGGTTCGCAGGGCGAGGGCCCACATGCGGTCCTTGTGCCGGCGGAACAGCTCACCGAAGGCGTCGGCGTCACCGTCCAGGTGCAGACGCAGGAGCTCCGCGTCGTCGACGTCCGTCCACCCCCGCACCGGTCGGTCCCCCCGCCGTTCAGCCGACGGTGATCTCCCGCACGCCGACGATCTCCCCGGCGGGCGAGGTCCACGCGCGGTCGAACCAGAGCACGAGGTAGCGTCCGGTCGCCGGATCCTCCGGGCTCACCGTCCAAGTGCCGCTGGCCGCGTCGTCGCTGCCCAGCGCGGTGGCCCCCTCGCTGGTCGGCTCGTCGGCGAGGTAGAGGGTCGCGCCCAAGTCCCCCTCGGCGAGCTCGACGACCACCTCGGAGACTTCGGCTCCCTCGCCCAGGTCGAGGACGAGACCGGTCCCGGTCTTCAGGTTGCCCCAGCCGGGCGAGAGATAGGTGTGCGACGTCCACTCCGTCCCGGGGTCGCCGTCGACGGCCAGCGGGGTGAGGTCGTTGCGCTCGTCGCCGTCCCCCTCCGGGTCGAAGGAGGTGATGCCGAGGACCGGCACCGAGCCGCCCTCCGCCGGGGCGGGAGCGGGTGCGGCCTCACCATCGGTTCCGTCGCTGGTGGCGGCCGCGTCGTCACCGCCCTCCTCGGCGTCCTCCCCGCCGGCACCGGCCGTGGCACCCCCGGTGTCGTCCGTGGCCGCGGCGCCGTCCTCGGGCGCCGTGGCGACGGGGGCAGCGGGGTCGTCGGGCTCGTCCTGACCCATCCCGCGGATGGCGCTCCAGCCGAGCACGCCGGCCAGACCGAGCAGCCCGACGAGGACCCGGGCCACGCCGGCGGTCTGCGCACCGGTGGAGCGCTCCTCCTCCAGACCCATCGGTGCCGGGCCGGCGGCCGTCCTGGGGTCCCTGGACCTCCTTCGCGGAGCAGGACGCTCCCCGGTGCTGCGCACGCCCAGCATCTCTGCGGTCGAGGGCCGCTCCGGCTCCGGCTCCGGCTCGGACGGGGCGGACCCGGCGGCGACCCGCGGGGCGGGACCGGTGCGGTCCGCGCCGGCGTCGAGCAGGTCGCCCATCTCGTCACCGTC
>DATISK010000243.1:0-2493 GCA_035581545.1 Ornithinimicrobium sp.
TGGCCCCGCAGGACCTGCGACTGGTGCGCGAACACCTCCGGCGTGCCGTCGCAGTTGGTGCAGTCGGCGTTCTCGGCGGCGATCCGCAACGTCTTGCGCTCACCGCCACCGGCGACCCACATCGGGATGCCGTTGGCCGCGGACCCGGGGAAGGCGGTGCCCTGCAGCGGACGGGGCCAGCACATCGCCCCGTCGACCTGGTAGTGCTCCCCGTCGAGGGTGGCGGTCCCGGAGGTCCACATCTGGCGGAAGATCTCCACGCCCTCGCGCAGCCGGGCCAGCCGCTCCCCCGCACCCGGGAAGCCGTAGCCGTAGGCCCGCCACTCGTGCTCGTACCACCCGGCACCGATGCCCATCTCCACCCGGCCCCCGCTGACCACGTCGACGGTGGCCGCGACCTTGGCCAGGTAGGCGGGGTTGCGGTAGCTCATGCAGGTGCACATCTGTCCCAGGCGCACGCGCCCGGTGATCGCGGCGAAGGACGCCATCAGGGACCACGCCTCGTGGCAGGCCTCCTGGCTCGGCTCCGGCACGGTGTGGACGTGGTCGTAGACCCACAGCGACTCCCACCCCTCCTCGGCGTCGACCCGCTGGGCGAGGTCGCGCATCACCCCCCACTGGTGCTCGGGGGCGATCCCCACGAGGTCCGTCCGCCAGCCCTGGGGCACGAAGATTCCGAAGCGCATGGGCCCAACCTACGGCGTCAGGGGGCCCGTCGCTCCCGCAGCCGCGCACCCTTGGCGTGCGCCTGGTCCCGCAGGTCCTCGGCGAAGCGGGCCAGCTGGTCGCGCCACGCCGCGGCCCGCTGCCCCTCGCCCGCGGCCAGCATGCGCACGGCCAGCAGCCCCGCGTTGCGGGCCCCCGCCACCGAGACGGTGGCCACCGGGATCCCGGCGGGCATCTGGACGATGGACAGCAACGAGTCCATGCCGTCGAGGTGCTTGAGCGGCACGGGGACGCCGACGACCGGCAGCACCGTCACCGAGGCGAGCATGCCGGGCAGGTGCGCCGCGCCGCCGGCGCCGGCGACGATCACCCGCAGACCCCGGTCGGCCGCCGACCGCCCGTAGTCGATCATCTCGGTCGGCATCCGGTGGGCCGAGACGACGTCGGCCTCGTAGGGAACGCCGAACTCCTCCAGGACCGCGGCGGCGGCCTCCAGCACCGGCCAGTCGCTGTCGCTGCCCATGACCAGGCCGACCAGCGGGCCGGGCCGGCCCGTCCGTGCCGCGGTGCCGTCGGTGCCGTCGGTGCTCATTCGGTCACCACTCCCTGGAGGTAGTCGGCGGCGTGCCGGGCACGCTCCCGCAGGGCTGGGAGGGAGTCGTCCCCGTGGCCGCCGTCGTCCCCGAACACGGTGACGTGGCCCAGCTTGCGCCCGGGGCGCACGCCCTTGCCGTAGAGGTGGATCTTCAGCCCCGGGTCGCGCGCCATGAGGTGACGGTAGGTCGGGTAGAGGTCGGGGTGCTCGCCGCCGAGCACGTTGGCCATCACCGTCCACCCCGACCGGGCCGACGGGTCGCCCAGCGGCAGGTCCAGGACGGCGCGCAGGTGCTGCTCGAACTGGCTGGTCACCGCGCCCTCGATCGTCCAGTGCCCGCTGTTGTGCGGCCGCATCGCCAGCTCGTTGACCACGTAGCCGGGCCGGCCGTCCTCCCCGCGCACCTCGAACAGCTCGACCGCGAGCACGCCGGTCACCCCCAGCTCACCGGCGATCCGCAGGGCGCCCTGCGTGGCCGCGCGCGCCAGCTCGCCGTCCAGCTCGGGCGCGGGGGCGAGCACCTCGGTGCAGATGCCCTCGGTCTGGACGGTCTCCACGACCGGCCAGGCGGCGGCCTGGCCCGAGGGGCTGCGGGCCACGAGCACGGCCAGCTCCCGGGTGAAGTCCACGGCCTCCTCCAGCAGGACCCCGTCGGCCAGCGCACCCGGCCGGCCCACCTGCCCGAGCCAGTCGTCGAGGTCGGCCGCGCTGCGGCATACCCGCACGCCCTTGCCGTCGTAGCCCCCGCGCGGCGTCTTGGCCACCACCGGCCAGCCCACCCGGGCAGCGAACTCCTCCACGTCCCGGGCGCTGCGGGCGCACGTCCAGGCCGGGCAGGGGATGCCCAGGTCGGTGAGCCGGCGGCGCATCGCCAGCTTGTCCTGGGCGTGCACGAGGGCCTGGGGCGAGGGGTGCACCGGGACGCCGGCGCGGACCAGCTCGTCGAGGACCTCGGCCGGCACGTGCTCGTGGTCGAAGGTCACCACGTCGCAGTGCCGCGCCCAGTCGAGCACCGCCGACACGTCGGTGTGCTCCCCGACCGGGCTGTGCGGCACGACGAGCGCGGCGCTGGCGCTCTCGGACTCCGCGAGCACCGACAGGGTCAGCGACAGGCCGTCCGCGGGCGGCTGGCACATCCGGGCGAGCTGTCCGCCGCCGACGATGCCGACGACCGGGAACCCGCCCTCGGCACGCTGGGGCGGGGAGGGGTACGGGGTGGATGCAGGGCTCAC
>DATISK010000244.1:0-5681 GCA_035581545.1 Ornithinimicrobium sp.
GTAATGAATAGGTCAAGGGTTCGATTCCCTTAGGCGGCTCCGCACAGACAGCAGCACCCCGGGTCCTCGACCCGGGGTGCTGCTGCGTCCGGCACGCATTCCATACTGGAACCCCGGCCCGCTCCCGGGCCGGGACCCCGGCGGGATCCCCGCCGGACCGTGGAGAAAGGACCGCCATGACCCTCGAGGACGCCGGACCCCGCCCCTTCGTCACCGACATCGAGAAGGCGACGCTGGGCAACGACAACTTCCGCACCACGGTGTGGACCGGGAAGAACCTGCAGCTGACGGTCATGAGCATCCCGCCGGGCGGGGACGTGGGCCTGGAGGTGCACCACGACCACGACCAGTTCCTCCGCGTCGAGTCCGGTCGCGGCCGGGTCCAGATGGGCCCGGCGGAGGACGACCTGAGCTTCGACGAGGAGGTCGGCGACGACTGGGTCGTGCTCGTCCCGGCCGGCAGCTGGCACAACATCACCAACATCGCGGACGAGCCGCTCAAGCTCTACTCCCTCTACGCGCCCCCGGAGCACGAGCACGGCACGGTGCACCCCACCCAGGCGATCGCCGAGGAGGCCGAGGACCACTGACGTCGTGACGGCCCCCGGCGCCGGGACGAGCACGGCCGTTCCGGTCGTGGTCGTCGGCGGCGGCCAGGCAGGGCTGGCCACCAGCTACTACCTGCGTCGCGCGGGCCTGGAGCACGTGGTCCTCGACGACCAGGACCGGCCCGGCGGTGCGTGGCGGCACACCTGGCCGTCGCTGCGGCTGTTCTCGCCGGCGGCGTTCTCCTCCCTCCCCGGCTGGCCGATGCCGCCGTCCGGGGAGCAGTATCCGGCGGCGGACCACGTCGTGGACTACCTGACCCGGTACGAGGACCGATACGAGGTGCCGGTCCGTCGGGGCGTGCGGGTGCGCTCGGTGACCCGGCGCGACGGCGCCCACCGTGTGCTGACCGACCGTGGCGCGTGGACGGCGCAGGTGGTCGTGAGCACGACCGGCACCTGGTCCCGGCCGTTCGTCCCAACGGTTCCCGGCCGGGACCTCTTCGAGGGCCGGCAGATCCACTCGGCGCACTACCGGGGACCGGCCCCGCTCACCGGACGTCGGGTGCTGGTGGTCGGCGGCGGCAACTCCGGCGCCCAGGTCGCGGCGGACCTGCTGGGCCACGCCGAGGTGACCTGGTGCACGCGGACCCCTCCGCGCTACCTGCCCGACGACGTGGACGGACGTGAGCTGTTCCGGGTGGCCACCCGGCGGGTGCGCGGACTGGGGGAGGGCGTCGGCGGACTCGGCGACGTGGTCGCGGTCCCCCCGGTGCGGGCGGCCCGGGACGCCGGCCTGCTGCGGGCCGTGCCCATGGTCGAGCGGTTCACCCCGGGCGGCGCGCGGTGGGCCGACGGAGCGGACGCGCGGTTCGACACCGTGATCTGGTGCACCGGGTTCCGTCCCGCGCTGGGCCACCTGCGCGACGCGGGTCTGACCTGGCAGGACGGTCACCCCACGACCGACGGCCCGACCCTCGCCGGCCGTCCCGCGCTCCAGCTCGTCGGGTACGGCGACTGGTGCGGGGCGGCGTCGGCCACCCTCGTCGGCGTGGGGCAGTGGGCCAGGCTGGCCGTGGCCCGGATCGGTCAGGTGCTGACGGGCGGGTGATCAGTCGTGCGAGGGCATCGGCCAACGAGCCGTGGACAGCCCCGCGTCCTTGGCCCGCTGGATCGCCTCGTGGTAGCAGCGCTCGGCCTCCTCGCGGCCGGCCCAGTGGGCGCCCTCGACCGACTTGCCGGGCTCCAGGTCCTTGTAGACCTCGAAGAAATGCTGGATCTCCAGCCGGGTGTGCTCGCTGATGTGCTCCAGCTCGCGGATGTTGCTCTTGCGCGGGTCGTCGGCCGGGACGCAGATGATCTTGTCGTCGCCGCCGGCCTCGTCCCGCATGTGGAACATCCCGATCGGGCGTGCCGCGACCAGGCATCCGGGCCAGGTCGGCTCGTCGAGGAGCACCAGGGCGTCCAGCGGGTCGCCGTCCTCACCGAGGGTCTCCTCGATGTAGCCGTAGTCGGCCGGGTAGCGCGTCGCCGTGAACAGCATGCGGTCCAGCCGGATCCGGCCGGTCGCATGGTCGACCTCGTACTTGTTGCGGCTGCCCTGCGGGATCTCGATCGTCACGTCGAAGTGCATGTGCGCTGCTCTCTTCTGGTGGGTTCGGCTTAGGCTCTAGGCCCCAGTGTCCCCTATCCCGGGGACCGACGACCACGGAGGGCAGGAAACGACGGTGCACCGCTCGCCAGTGCGCAGGCGCCCCACCGGGGACCGGGAGTCCCGCGGTCGCCAGGGGTATGCAGGACGCCCAGCGGCGCTCGGCCTCGCCGCCGTGCTCGCGGCCGTCCTCGCCGGTGCCCCCGCCCTCGCCACGCCCGACGACGCGGGGTCGACGGCGACGACCGCCACCGACCCCGCGCGCAGCACCTCCGCGCCAGACCCGGCAGGCGCGACGTCGTCGTCCGACCCGGCGGCGGCCACCTCGACGCCCGAGCCCACCAGCCCGGCGCAGGTCCGCCCCGTGGTCGCCCCGGCGGCCTCACCCCTGGGGCAGGTCGCCGACGGTCGACCGCCCGACCCGGCGGCCGTCGAGGAGGTCCTCGAGGAGGAGCTGGACAGCACGTGGCTGGGCCCGGCCAACCGGCGCGCCCTCACCGTGCGGGACGCGCTGACCGGGGAGCACCTGCTCGACCGCAACGCCGACCGGCTGCTCACCCCCGCGTCGACCACGAAGATCCTGGCCGCAGCCGCCATCGTCACCGGTCTGGACGTGCAGGACACCTTCCCGACCCGGGTGGTGCGGGGCGCGGAGCCGCAGGACCTCGTCCTCGTCGCCGGCGGTGACATGCTGCTGGCCCGGGGGGCCGGGGACCCGGACTCGGTGGCCGGCCACGCCGGGCTGGGGGACCTCGCGGGCCAGGTGGCGCAGGCCCTGGACGCCGAGGGTCTCACCGGGCCGGTCCGGCTCCAGGTCGACCTGACCCACGCCGCGGGCCCCCAGGTGCTGGAGAGCTGGACCGACTTCTGGGTCTCCGAGGGCTACACCGGCCGGATCGTCCAGCTGGGGCTGCAGGAGGACCGGGCGCTGCCGTTCTACCCCTCCCCCGACGACCCCGCCCAGGAGGCGGCCCGGGCGTTCGCGGGCGCGCTCGTGGACCACGGCGTCCCGGTGGTCGGGGCGGACGGTGCCGAGATCACCGACCGGGACGACCTGGCCGACCTGCCGGACGTGCCCGAGGTGGAGGCTCCGGCGGGCGGGGGGACTCCCGCCGACGGGGAGGAGCTGGCCGTCGTGGAGTCGGCCCCCCTGCGGGACGTGCTCGCGCTGGCCCTGGCCACGAGCGACAACGCCATGGTCGAGCAGCTGTCCCGGCAGGCGGCGGTGGCCGCGGGACGGACGGCCGAGCAGCAGGACGTCGCGAGCTGGGTGGAGGACACCCTGGCGCAGAACTACGGCGTGGACCTCACCGGCGTCGAGGTCGCCGACACCAGCGGTCTGTCGGACGGGACGATCCTGCCCGTGCGCGTCGTCGCCGACCTGCTGGTCGCGGGGGCGGACGGCAGCCACCCCGACCTGCAGGAGGTGCTCGCCGCCGGCGGGCTGCCGATCGCCGGGTACACCGGCACCCTGGCCACCCGGTTCCACCTGCCCGTGCACACGCCGGCCATCGGCACGGCCCGTGCCAAGACCGGGTCGCTCCCCGGGGTGACCTCGCTGGCCGGGACGGTGGTGACCGCCGACGGGCGGCTCCTCGTCTACGCGCTGGGGGCCGACCGGATCGGCGAGGGCGGCGCGGTCCTGGAGGCACGCTCCGTGCTCGACGAGATCGTCGCCGAGCTGGCCCGCTGCGGCTGCTCCTGAGGGTCGGGCGCGCTCGCGCAGACCGGCTCCACGGCATACCGTCGGGCCATGACCACCAGCCCCGCCCCGCACGGTCCGACCGACACCGACGCCGCCCCTGGGTCCGCCGCGGGAAGCGGCCGGGACGACAGCTCCGACGGCGACCAGCTCTCCGGCCGCGACCTGGTCGACTGGGACCTCGCCGCGTCCGCCGCCCGCCGGCTGGTCCCCCCGGGCCCCAAGGCCGGCCGGGCCGAGATCGAGCAGCTGGTCGAGGAGCTGCGCTCCGCCGGCGAGCGGGCGGTCGACCCGGTCTCCACCACGGCGCGGCTGCACACGCCCCCCGGCACCCCGCCCGCCCTCGTCGTCGACCGCCCCGGCTGGATCGCGGCCAACGCCGCCTCGATGGGGGCGATGCTGGACCCCGTCCTCGACGAGGTCGTCGCCCGCAAGCGCGAGGCCGACCGGACCCGGGCACGGGCGCGCGGCAAGGACCTGGCCGAGGTCGGCCCGACCGCCCAGAGGATCGGCTCGACGATCACCGGCACCGAGGTCGCCGGCATGCTCTCCTGGATCTCCACCAAGGTGCTCGGCCAGTACGACCTCGCGCCGCAGGGCACGCCCCGGCTGATGTTCGTCGCCCCCAACATCCTGGCCGCCGAGCGCGAGCTGGAGGTCGACGCCGGTGACTTCCGGCTGTGGGTGGCGGTGCACGAGGAGACCCACCGGGTGCAGTTCACCGCCGTGCCGTGGCTGCGCGAGCACCTCATCGACCAGGCCCGGTCGGTCGGTGCCCGGATGATGCCCGAGCCCGACCAGCTGTCCCAGCGCCTGGGGGAGATCGTCGCCCAGATTCCCGGGGTGCTGAGGGGAGACACCGACATCACCCAGGTGCTGGCCACCCCCGAGCAGCGCGAGCGGCTGGCCGAGGTGACCGCGGTGATGTCGCTGCTCGAGGGACACGCCGACGTGGTCATGGACGAGGTCGGCCCGAGCGTCATCCCCAGCGTCGCCACGATCCGCGCCCGTTTCACCGAGCGCCGCAAGGGGGCAGGCGGGGTCGACAAGATCCTGCGGCGGCTGCTCGGCATGGAGGCCAAGATGCGGCAGTACCACGACGGCGCCGTCTTCGTCCGGGCGGTGATGGACCAGGTCGGGGTCGACGGGTTCAACGCCGTGTGGACCTCGCCGGAGACGCTGCCGCGCCCGACCGAGATCGCCGAGCCCCGGACCTGGGTCGCGCGGGTCCACGGCTGACCCGGCCGGCCACCTCCGACCTCGCCGCTCCCGTGCCAGGCCCGCACCCCGCCGTCGCCGCCACCAGGGTGGCGGTGCGCCGGGTGCTCGCGCCCCTCGGCACGACGGCGCCGGTCCTGGTCGCCTGCTCGGGCGGTGCCGACTCGCTCGCGCTCGCCGCCGCGACCGCGTTCGAGGCCCCCCGTGCGCCGGTGGCGGCCGGGGCCGTGGTCGTCGACCACGGGCTGCAGGACGGCTCCGGGCAGGTCGCCGCGAGGGCCGCCGACGTCTGCCGGGGCCTGGGCCTGGACCCGGTGGAGGTGGTGCGGGTGGAGGTGCCGGCCGACGGAGGACAGGGGCACGCACCGGGCCCGGAGGGCGCTGCGCGCCGGGCCAGGTATGCCGCGCTGAGGGCGGCGGCGCGCCGGCACGGCGCGGCAGCGGTGCGGCTCGGGCACACCCGCGACGACCAGGCCGCGCAGGTCCTGCTCGGCCTGGTGCGCGGTTCGGGTGCCCGGTCGCTGGCGGGCATGCCGGCCAGCCGTCCGCTCGGTGGCGCCCCGGA
>DATISK010000245.1:0-4879 GCA_035581545.1 Ornithinimicrobium sp.
CCCCTGGCGTCAGCAGCCCGGCCGGAAGCTCCCGGCCGAGGCGGTGGACGAGCTGGGCCGCCATGGTGGCCGCCCGTCGCGTCGAGACCTGCTGGCCCAGGACGACCCGCAGCGCGGTCTCGTCGGGGTGGAGGCTCCCGAGCGGCCGGACCCCGGGGGCGGCCGCCACGAGCGGTCGCAGCGCCGGGTCCTGGCCCAGGTGCTCGTCGACCGCGTCCGGGTCGGCGTCGAGGTCGAGCAGCCGGCGGATCCGGCCGGTGGCGGCCGCCAGGTCCCGCACGTCGGTCAGCCGGAGCGCGGCGCGCACGTGGCGGGCACCCTCCGCGGGCGCCTCCAGCCGGACCAGACCGGGACCGTGCGGGAGGGAGAGCGAGCGCTCCCAGCCGTCGTCGCGCCACACCTCCAGGCCGGGGACGGTCCGGCCGCGCAGCTGGTCGACGAGGCTGGCGGCGTGCAGCGGGGGACGGAACGGCAGGCGGACCTCGATCAGGGCCGCCGAACCCGCCGGGCGCAGCGGCACGGCGGGCGCACCGGTCCCTGGTCGTGCGGCACCGTGCCGTCCGGCGACCCGGGGTCCCGCAACCGCTCGTCCCGCAACCGCTCGTCCCGCGTCCCGTCCGGCCCCTCGGCCTCCCGCCGTTCGCCGCAGCCCGGTGGGCGTCGTGGCGTAGACGGCCCGCACGGTGTCGTTGAACGCCCGCAGGCTGCCGAACCCGGCGGCGTGGGCGACGTCGGAGACGCTCAGGTCGGTGGACTCCAGCAGGGTGCGCGCCGTCTGGGCGCGCTGGGCGCGGGCGAGCGCGAGCGGGCCGGCACCCAGCTCGGCCGTCACCAGACGCTCCAGCTGCCGGGTGGAGTAGCCCAGGCGGTCGGCCAGCCCGGTCACGCCCTCGCGGTCGACCACGCCGTCGGCCACCAGGCGCACCGCCCTGGCGACCAGGTCGGTCCGCGGGCGCCAGCGGGGCGACCCCGGGGTGCTGTCCGGCAGGCACCGGCGGCAGGCCCGGAAGCCCGCCCGCTGCGCCGCCGCCGCGGAGGGGTAGAAGGAGAGGTTGGCCACCTTGGGGGTGATCGCCGGACAGCTGGGCCGGCAGTAGATCCCGGTGCTCGTCACGGCCGTGACGAACCACCCGTCGAAACGGGGGTCCTTGCTGCGGACGGCGGTCACGCACCGGTCGTGGTCGAGCTGCACCCCTCCATGCTGGGGCCCCGCACGTGCTCCGGTCCAGCAGAAAAACGACATCGACCTGGGACCCCGGGGCAGAACTCGTCTCAGCCCCCCTGCGCCACCCGACCCCGACGCTCCGCGAGCCGCCCCAGCTCGTAGGCCACCGTGGTCGCCAGCATGATCAGCACGAACGGGAGCACGAAGAGGGTCATCACGCTGGTGAAGCCGGACAGCGCGTCGTGCGAGGTCGCCTGCAGCACCACGTAGCCGACGTAGGCCGCGTAGAGCGCCAGGAAGAGGCCCCCCTCCCACCGGGCCACGACGAACCCGGTGAAGGACACCGGGAGCAGCACCAGGGCGGTGGCCAGCATGACCGGCAGGTCGAGGGCCAGGACGGCCGGGGCGACGTCCAGCCCCTCGGCCAGCAGCGCGGGGAGCCCGAGCACGAGGCCGAGGTTGGCGATGCAGCTGCCCACCACGTTGCCCAGGGCCAGGTCGCGTTCCCCCCTGAGCGCGGCGATCGCCGAGGCGGCCAGCTCGGGCAGCGACGTGCCGACCGCGACCACGGTGAGCCCGACGACCAGACCGCTGACCCCGAGGGCGGTCGCGATCGCGGTCGCGCCGGTGACCAGCAGACCGGCTCCCACGACGAGCAGGACCACGCCGCCCAGGACGAGCAGGACGGCGGCCCACGCCGGGAGCACGCCCCCTCCCGGCTCCGAGGACGCCCCGTCCTCGCGCGGTTCCCCGTCCGTCGCGGCGCCGGGCACCGGGTCGGGCTCGGGATCGCGGCGGGCGATCCACACGCTGGCCACGAGGTGCACCAGGAAGACCGTGAGGAGCACCACCCCGTCGGCCACCCCGATCCGTCCGTCGAGCGACAGCAGGAGGGTGAGCACCCCCAGGGCCAGCATCACCGGCACGTCGACCCGCACGATCCGCCGGCGGGCGGTGAGCGGCAGGATGAGCGCGGAGATGCCGAGGATGAGCAGGACGTTGGCGATGTTGGACCCGACCACGTTGCCCAGCGCGAGGTCGGTCTCCCCCCGCAGCGCGGCACCGGTGCTCACCGCCAGCTCGGGCGTGGACGTGGCGACCGCGACCACCGTGAGGCCCACGACCAGCGGTGTCAGGCCGGAGCGGACCGCCAGGGCCGACGCGCCCCGCACCAGCAGCTCGCCCCCGCCGACGAGGAGGAGCAGGCCCAGCAGGATCCGGCCGACGTCGAGTAGTTCCACGTGCGGCACAGTAGTGGCGTGCACCCCGACCGGCAGCCACCGCCCGGGCACCGGCCCCGGCCGGCACCGCGCCCCTGGCACGAGGCCTGGCAGGACGCGCTCTACGGCGGTGGCGGCTTCTACCGATCGCACGCCCCCGCGCAGCACTTCCACACCTCGGCCCAGGGGATCCCCGGCGGTGGCCGACTGCTGGCCGAGGCGCTCGTCGTGCTGTGCCGCCGGCACGGGCTGGGCGGGGTGCTCGACGTCGGGGCCGGTCGTGGTGAGCTGCTCGCCGAGGTGCGTCGGCTCGCGCCGGACCTGCACCTGCACGGCGTGGACGTGGTCGACCGGCCTCCCGGCCTTCCCGTGGACCGGTGGACCCGCTCCCCCGGAGGGCCCACGCTCCCTGACGGGCTGGCCGACCTGCGCTCCGTCCTCGTCGTGGCCCACGAGTGGCTCGACGTCGTCCCCTGCCCGGTCCTGGCCCGGGACGAGGAGGGGGTATGGCGTGAGCTCGCCGTCCGGGAGGACGGCACCGAGGAGCAGGGTCCCCCGGCGTCGGGCGAGGACCTCGTCTGGGCGGACCGGTGGCTCGACCCGCGGGTGCGTCGCGCCGAGGTGGGGCGGGCCCGCGACCTCGCCGCGGCCGACCTCGTGGGCCGCGTCCACGAGGGGCTGGTCCTGCTCGTCGACTACGGCCACCTGGCCACCGACCGACCGACCGGCGGCACCCTGACCGGCTACCGGGACGGCCGGCAGGTCCACCCGGTCCCCGACGGGACCGCCGACCTCACCGCCCACGTCGCCTGGGACAGCGTGGTGGGCCACCTGGGTCCCCCGGCCAGGCTGACCACCCAGCGGCACGCCCTGCTGGAGCTGCTCGGCGGCGACGACCCGGCGGCGCCCGTGCCGCACGCGCTCGCCCGGACCGACCCCGCGGCATACCTGGCCCTGCTGGCCCGCCGGGCCGCCCTCGGCGCGCTCACCGCCCCCGGCGGCCTGGGCGACTTCGGGTGGGTCCTCGTCCCGGTCCGTGCCGGGGACGACGGCCGCGCCCGCCCCGACGACGGTCCCGTCCCGGGCTAGGGTGGCCCGGGTGAGCACCCGCGACCTGGACGTCTCCCTCGGCGCCGCCGGCGTGGGCGGGGTGAGCACCACCGAGATGGTGCTCAACATCGGCCCCCAGCACCCGGCCACGCACGGCGTGCTGCGGCTGCGGCTGACCGTCGACGGCGAACGGATCGTGGCCGCCGAGCCGGTCATCGGCTACATGCACCGCGGCGCGGAGAAGCTCTTCGAGGTGCGCGACTACCGGCAGATCCTCGTCCTGGCGAACCGGCACGACTGGCTGTCCGCCTTCAACAACGAGGTCGGCGTGGCCCTCACCGTCGAGCACCTGCTGGGCATGGAGGTGCCCGAGCGGGCCACCTGGACCCGCACCCTCCTCTCCGAGCTGGGGCGGGCGCTCAACCACCTGATGTTCCTGGGTTCCTACCCCCTGGAGCTGGGGGCCATCACGCCGATGTTCTACTCCTACCGCGAGCGGGAGGAGCTGCAGGCGGTGATGGAGGAGTACTCCGGCGGCCGGATGCACTACATGGCCAACCGGGTCGGCGGGCTGCTCCACGACCTGCCCGAGGGGTGGCTGGACCGGGTGGACGCCGCCGTCGAGCAGGTCCGGACGCGGATGCCCGAGCTGGAGTCGATGCTTCTGGGCAACGAGATCCTGCACGCCCGCACCCGGGGAGTGGGTGTCCTGGAGATGCCCGAGGTCCTCGCCTACGGCGTCTCCGGGCCGATCGCGCGGGCCTCCGGGCTCGACGTGGACCTGCGCAGGGACGAGCCCTACCTCGCCTACGGCGACCTGTTCGTCGACGGCGGGCCGGGGCGGGTGGTGACCCGCGAGGAGGGGGACTGCTACGCCCGGCTGGAGGTGCTCGCCGAGCAGGTGCACGTCTCGCTCGACCTGGCCAGGGCCTGCACCCAGCGGCTGCGCGAGCTGGGCCCGGGGCCCTACGACACCAAGCTGCCCAAGGTGCTCAAGGTGCCCGAGGGCGCGCACTACCTGGCGACGGAGAATCCGCTGGGGTTCAACGGCTACTACCTCGTCAGCCGCGGCGACAAGGCGCCCCACCGGCTCAAGCTGCGGTCGGCGTCGTTCAACAACGTCCAGGTGCTGCGGGAGATGCTGCCGGGCACCGTCGTCGCCGACATGGTGGCCATCCTGGGGTCGATGTTCTTCGTCGTGGGCGACGTCGACAAGTAGCCGCCGGACCACGCGCGCGGCGTCCGGCTCAGGCGGCGGCCGGGGGTGCCAGCAGCGCGAACCTCTCCCCGTCGGGCCCGGTCGCCTCGGCGATCCGGCCGTGCTCGGAGTCGAAGGGCTCGGTCGTCACCCGACCGCCGGCGTCGCGGACCCGGGCCACGGCCTCGTCGGTGTCCGCCACCTGGAGCACGACCGACCAGTACGGGCCCTCCCCGGCACCGACCA
>DATISK010000246.1:0-3341 GCA_035581545.1 Ornithinimicrobium sp.
ACGACGGGTCCGGGTCCGGGACGGAGGAGGCCGGGGCGGACCTGCCCCCGGCGGCGCCGCCGCCCGGACCGACCCGGTCGCGCGGGGATCGCGAGGGCGGCCGGCCGGGGACCGGCACCGTCTTCGGCGACGCTCGGGTACCTCTGAGCGACGTCTTCGTCTCCGACGAGACCGTGCCCACCCTGGAGGGGCAGACCCGGCTGGTGCTGGTGCGCCACGGCGTGACCGACTTCACCCAGGGCCACCGGCTCGACGGCCGCGGCGGGGCCGACCCGGCACTGAACGCCACCGGTCTGGCCCAGGCCCGTGCGGCCGCGGTCGCGGTCCGGCGGCTGCTCGAACGCTCGGACCCCGGTCGGGTCACCGTCGTCTCATCCTCCCTGCGGCGGGCGCGCCAGACGGGGCAGGTCGTCGCCGACCACCTCGGCGTGCCGCGCGAGGAGGACGCGGACTGGGACGAGCAGGGGTTCGGCTCCTGGGACGGTCGGGCGATGCCGGACCTCGTGCGGGAGCACGCCGACGACCTCGCCAGGCTGCGGCAGGACCTCGACTTCGCACCGCCCGGCGGGGAGACCCGGCGCGAGCTCGACGCCCGCGTGGGGGCGGCGCTGGGTCGGGCGATCTCCCGGGGCGGCACGGTCGTCGTCGCCACCCACCGGGTCGTGCTCATGTCCGTGCTCGGGCGCCTCCTCGGCATCGACCACTCCCGCGCCTGGTCGGTCGCCACCGCCCCGACCTCGCTGACGGCGGTCGAGGTCTGGCCCGACGGTGGGGTCCAGGTGGGCTTCGTCAACGACACCCACCACCTCTACGACCCCGCCTTCGCCGACGACGTCGCGCAGACGGAGGCGCAGGTCCGCATCCTGGACAGCTCCCTGGAGGGTCCGCCCGCCTAGGTCTGCCGGACGGTGACGTCCATCACCCAGGGCCGGCCGCTCCGCTCCGGCTCCTGCAGGTCGACGTGGAACGCGTCGGCGAGCAGCCCGAGGAGCGCCTCGGGGCGACGGGGGTCCGCCGCGGTGCCGCAGAGGGCGCGGGCGACCAGGCCCCGGGTGTGCTTGGCCATGTGGGTGGCCCCGGGGACGCGCACCTGGACCCACCGCCGGGCGAGCTCGCCCCCCGGGGCCCAGGCGGCGGCATACGTGCTGGAGCGGCAGTCCACGACCAGGCCGCGCCCGGCCGCCGCCTCGAGCACGGGCGTCAGGTGGGGGCGCCAGAACGAGGCCAGCGGACCCAGCCCGGGCAGCGACACCCCCATGGACAACCGGTAGGGCGCCAGCCGGTCGGTGGGGCGTACGGCACCGTAGAGCGCCGACACGACGACCACCCGCCGGGTCGCCCGACGCGAGGAGGCGGCGTCGAGGGAGGCCAGGTCCAGCGCGTCGTAGAGCACGCCGGTGTAGAGGTCGCGGGCCGCCAGCGCAGGTGCCTCGGCCAGGCGCAGGTTGCGGCCCACCTCCTCGGCGACCGCCGGACCGACCCCCAGGGCGGAGGCCGCACCCGGTCGTGCGCTCACCCGCGCCAGGACCTCCCCGACCTCGTCCCGGGCGGGAGCCAGACCGGGGAAGGAGAGGGTATGAGGTCGCACCGGCGCCCCTCGGCGTCGGTGCGCCTTGGACTCGGACGGGGGCAGCAGGATGAGCACGACAGGCAGGGTAGGCCACGTAGGGTGGCGCCATGGTTCAGCGAGCGACACGGCTCACCGGCACCGGTGCGCACACCCAGCTGCTGGAGCGGGCCTTCGCGCGGGCCCGTGCCGAGCAGGACCTGCCCACGGGGTTCTCCGCGGAGGTCCTCGCCGAGGTGGAACGGGCGGTGGACGGCCCCGACCTGCCGGAGCGGGACGAGACCCAGGTGCCCTTCGTCACCATCGACCCCCCAGGCTCGATGGACCTGGACCAGGCGATGCACGTCGAACGGGACGGCGACGGCTACCGGGTGCGCTACGCCATCGCCGACGTCCCCGCCTTCCTGCAGGAGGGCGGGGCTCTGGACGCCGAGGTGCGCCGCCGGGGGATGACCGTCTACTGCCCCGACGTGCGGGTGCCCCTCCACCCCCCGTTGCTGAGCGAGGGCGCGGCCAGCCTGCTGCCCGGGGAGGTCCGTCCCGCCTACGTGTGGGACATGAGGCTGACCCCGGAGGGGGAGAGGGACAGCGCCGACCTCTACCGCGCGATGGTGCGTTCGGTGCGCCGCTACACCTACGAGGAGGTGCAGAGCCTCGTCGACGACGGGCGGGCGGAGCCCACGCTGAGCCTGCTCAAGGAGGTCGGGGAGCTGCGGATCCGCCGCGAGGACGACCGGGGCGGTGCCAGCCTGCCGATGCCCGAGCAGGAGGTCGAGGTGGACGTCGACGGGCACTACCACCTGCGGCTGCGACCGCTGCTCCCGGCTGAGGACTGGAACGCCCAGATCTCCCTGCTCACCGGCATGGTGGCGGCGCGGATCATGATCGACGCCGGCACCGGCATCCTGCGCACGATGCCCAGTCCCGACGGGGGGAGCGTCGCCCGGTTCCGCCGCGAGGCCCGTGCGCTGGGGGTCCCCTGGCCCGAGGACCTGACCTACGGCCGTTTCCTGCGGACCCTGGACCGGGACGACCCGGCCCACCTGGCCATCATCAACGCTGCCACGAGCCTGTTCAGGGGGGCCGGATACACCGTCCTGGACGGTACGTCCCCGGCGGAGGAGGACCTGGTCCAGGCCGCCATCGCCGCGCCGTACACCCACACCACCGCCCCCCTGCGACGCCTGGTCGACCGGTTCTCGCTGGCGGTGTGCGAGGCCCTGGTCAACGGTCGCGAGGTGCCGGCCTGGGCGTCGGCCGCCCTTCCGGCCCTGCCCGAGCTGATGTCCGAGGCGGACCGCCGCACCCGGGCCGTCGAGCGGTCCTGCGTCTCGGCGGTGGAGGCCGCGGTGCTCGCCGACCACGTCGGAGGCACCTTCGACGCCGTCGTCGTGGACGTCGCCCGGCGCGGGGACGTCGTCGTGCAGCTCCTCGACCCTCCGGTCAGCGAGCTGGCCCGGGGGAGGGCCGAGCCGGGCACCGAGGTGCAGGTCGAGGTCGTCGGGGTCGACGTGCTCTCCGGCTCGGTGGACCTGCGCGTCCTCGGCGGGGACGACACCGCCGGTGTGGCAGAATCGCCCGCATGAGCTTCCGCGCACCCGCCCCGACCTCCGACGCCCTGCCGACGGGCACCCCGGACACCCGGTCGATGAACAAGGTGCTGTCGGTCATCCCGATCGGGGTCGCCGCCTTCACCGCGCTCTTCCTCGTGGTGGACGTGGTCTCCGGCGCGCTGCACTGACCGGGGCTGCACCACGCACGACGAGGCGCTGCC
>DATISK010000247.1:0-1975 GCA_035581545.1 Ornithinimicrobium sp.
GCCGACCGGGCAGCCGGGCCGCCAGGTGGAGCGGTCGAGCACGTGGCCCGGTGCCGGGTCGGCCACGATTGCCTTGAAGCCGGTGCCCGGGAGCGGCGGGATCGTGTCGGGGGTGTTCCACCGCCGCACGCGCATGATCCGGGGCGTCGGCCGGACTTCGCCGTACCCGTCCGGGGTCTCGGGCAGGACCCGCGTGCCCAGCCACGGTGGCGGGACGGTTCCGCGGGCCGGGCGCTGCGGGGAGGCATCGGGTTTCGCGGTCGGGTCCGCTGTCGAGCTGGTCGACGGGCTGGTCGACGGGCTGGGAGCCTGCTTCGGCCCCGCCTCCGGGTCGGCCCCGCACGCCACCAGGACGCCCGCCAGCAGGAGCCCCACCCAGGGGACCCGCACCGCGGAGGAGGTCGCCATCGTCTAGCTCTCGGGCAGCAGCACGGGCTGCTTCCCGGGGTAGCCGACGGGCAGAACGTGGGTCCCGCGCTGGTGGGTGTAGAGCACCCGCCAGTGGAAGTAGCGGTGGTAGGCGGACGGGGACCGCCGCATCGTGCGGGCGTACGACAGCACCGCACCGACGTACGCGTCCGAGGGGTTGTAGTGCCACAGCGCCCCGGCCATGTCGCCGGGTGCACCGTTGGCGACCAGCAACCGACCGGCCGCGAGGATCGCGTCCCCCGGGTCCTGGATGTCGCCGTCGCCGCCGTACAGGTCCCAGGTCGTGGGCAGGAACTGCATGGGCCCGAGCGCCCCGGCCGTGCTCACCCCGCGGATCCGGCCCATCCGCGTCTCGACCAGGTGGATCGCGGCGAGGTAGCTCCAGTGCACCCCGAGCCGTCGCTGCACCCGCCGGTAGTGGCCGAGCAGCTCCTGCGCCGGGGGCGGCCGGACGATCCGCCACCGGGGCAGCTCCTGCGCGGGATTGGTGAGCATCGAGAGCAGCAGTACGGCGGCCCGGGCGTCGTCCCGCGTGGCACGAGCGGTCCGCGGGTCGAGGAGGCCGGTCACCTTCCGGCCGAAGGCCGGGCGGGCGGTCGCGATGGCGCGCACCGCGAGCTGCTGGAACTCGGCCGCGCGCCGTACGTCGGCGGCCGGGGCCCCGCGCGCCCGCAGGGTCGCGGTCGCCCGGTCGAGCTGGCGGGCGAGGCGGGCCGCACTGTCGGTCGCCGGCGCGGACGGGAGCGCGGGACGGGCCCCGTCGGGCGCGGCCATGGTCGGTGACGAGGCGGGCCGGTCCCTGTCGGGACTGCCCTCGCTGCAGGAGGCGAGCAGGCCGGCGGAGACGGCGAGGGCCACCGCCCTCCGACCCAGTCCCGAACGGTCGGTCATACCGCCACCCTTGCACGCACCCCCCGAGGGGCAGGATGACGCCATGACCTCCGCACCCGCCCCGACCCAGCCCCGGGCAGTCCTCGTCACCGGCGGCTCCCGCGGCATCGGCGCCGCCGTCGCCCGCGCCTTCGCCGAGCAGGGCGACCGGGTCGCGGTGCACTACGGCGCGTCGGCCGACAAGGCCGAGGCGGTCCGCGCCTCCCTGCCCGGGGAGGGGCACGTCACCGTCCAGGCCGACATGGCCAGTCCCGACGAGGTCAGGGTCGCCGTCGACACCGCCGCCGAGCGGCTGGGCCGGCTCGACGTACTGGTCAACAACGCCGGGGTGTTCCTCGCCCACCCGCCGCTCGCCACGTCGTACGACGACTGGCAGGCCGCCTGGTCGCAGACCATCGCCACCAACCTCACCGGTGCCGCCAACGCCACGTTCTGCGCGATCCCGCACCTGCGGGCCGCGGGTGGCGGCGCGGTGGTCAACGTGTCGAGCCGGGGCGCGTTCCGCGGCGAGCCGAACTGTCCGGCGTACGCCGCGTCGAAGGCCGGCATGAACGCCTTCGGGCAGTCGATGGCGCTGGTCCTGGCGCCGCACGACATCTCGGTCGGCACCGTGGCGCCCGGCTTCGTGCAGACCGAGATGGCCCGCGAGGTCCTC
>DATISK010000248.1:0-3430 GCA_035581545.1 Ornithinimicrobium sp.
GACCTCGCCCTCCTCCGCGGCGCGGGCGATGTCGCCCCGGACGAGCGCCCCCTCGAGGTGTATGCTGTGCACGCCCGCGTAGGTGCGCGCCCGCGCCTGCGCAAGGTCCTCACCGGTGCCGACCACGCTCAGCACGCGTCCGCCGGCCGAGACGAGGCGACCGCTGCGGACCGCCGTCCCCGCGTGCAGGACATGCACGCCCCCGACCGCGGCCGCCTCCTCCATCCCGGTGACCTCGTCACCGGTGCGCGGGTGCGTGGGGTAGCCGTCGGCGGCGACGACCACGGTCACGCTGCTCTCGGGCGACCACTCCAGCGGGGGGAGCTCGGCCAACCGGCCCTGGGCCGCGGCCAGCAGCACCGCGGCCAGCGGGGTCCGGAGCCGGGCGAGCACGGACTGGGTCTCGGGGTCGCCGAAGCGGGCGTTGAACTCCACCACCCGTGGCCCGGCCGAGGTCAGGGCCAGCCCGACGTAGAGCACGCCCGTGAACGGCATACCCCTCCGCGCCATCTCCTGCACGGTCGGCAGCGCCACCGTGGCGACCACCTCCTCGACGAGGCCGGGGTGCTGCTCGTCGAGCCAGGGCAGGGGGGAGTAGGCGCCCATCCCTCCGGTGTTGGGCCCGGTGTCCCCGTCGCCGACGCGCTTGAAGTCCTGCGCCGGTGCCAGCGGGACGACGGTCGAGCCGTCGGCCAGGCAGAAGAGGGACACCTCGGGGCCGTCGAGGAAGTCCTCGACCACGACCCGGCCTCCCGGCCGGTCCAGGCAGGCTCCGGCGTGGTCCAGCGCGGCGTCCAGCTCGCGGGTGACCACGACGCCCTTGCCCGCGGCGAGACCGTCCTCCTTGACGACGTAGGGGGCGCCGGTGGCCGCGAGAGCGGCTCGGACCTGCTCCTGGGTCGTGCAGACGTGGGCCGCGGCGGTGGGCACCCCCGCGGCGGCCATGACCTCCTTGGCGAAGGCCTTGCTCCCCTCGAGGCGGGCCGCGGCGGCGGTCGGGCCGAAGCAGAGGATCCCGGCGGCGGCCAGGGCGTCGGCGACGCCGGCCACGAGCGGGGCCTCGGGGCCCACGACGACGAGGTCGACCTGCTCCTCGGCGGCGAGCCGCACGACGGCCGCGGTGTCGGCCGGGTCCCCCGGGACGCAGCGGGCCACCTCGGCGATCCCCGGGTTGCCCGGCAGGGCCAGCAGGAGATCGACCTGGGGGTCGCAGGACAGGGAGCGGGCCAGGGCGTGCTCGCGGGCGCCGGAGCCGAGCAGGAGGACTCTCACGGACAGCCAGGGTATCCGGCCACGCCGACGGGAGACGGCCCGGACGGACCTCGGCCCGGACGGACCGGGCCCCCGGCGCACCGACCCCCGGGGAGCTCCGACCAGGGGAGAAAAGTGTGGCCCTCCTGGAAGGCAGGGGGGGTATCGCCCAGGAGGGCCACAAGCAGGGCAGGGTCGACCAGACTGATGGGGGGCTGCCCGGTGACTCGCACGTTCCCTGCTACCGACCGAGGCCGGTAGATCTACAGTAGGCAGATCGCGGGCCCGATGTCACCTTCAGACATGTCGGGTTGATGTCACTGGCGGGGATCCGCCAGGATGGGTGGGTGAGTCCGCCCCCCGACCACCACCCCGGCGCCCGGTCGACCCCCTCCCGGCACTCCCGGGGCGAGGTCTACGAGGAGTTCCTCTCCCGCGTCTACCTGGCGGCGGTCCGGCTGGGGGTCCCCTCCCGCCGGCAGCTGATGGGAGCCGGGCTGACCGACGGCGACGTCGACGACGCCGTGGCCGAGCTGCTGGAACGCGGGATGCTCTCCCCCACGGACGACCCCGACCGGTGGCTCGTCGTCCCGCCCCGGGAGGCGCTCACCCGCCGGATGGATCAGATCGAACGCCGGGTGGCCATGACCCGGGCCACGGCCTCGGAGGTGGAGAGCATGTGGCGTCGGGCGATGGGCGACGTGGAGCAGGGCGTCGGTCCGGCCGACCTGGACGTCATCTCTGGAACGGCGGAGATCGCCCACCGCATCGTGGGGCTGCACCGGTCGGCGACGACCCGGCTGTGGTGGGCCGTCGACGCCTCGCCGGCCGCCAGGGGGCTCTTCGCCGACGGGGGCCGGGGAGCGCAGCGGTTGTCGGTCCGTGACGAGGTGGCCGTCCGGCTCGTCCTGGACTCCTCGCTGCTGGGCGATGCCGCCGCCCTGGCCCACGCGGACCGGGCGCGGGAGCTGGGCCACGAGGTCCGGATCGCCAACGGGGTGCCCTTCTCGGTGCTGATGACCGACGACAAGGACGTCCTGGTCGACCTGACCCGGCACGCCGACGACGGTGACGGGTCCTTCGAGGCGCACCGCACCAGCTGGGTGCAGGCGCTGACCCAGCTGCTGATCGAGGTCTGGGACCTGTCCACCCCCTACGGCACGGTGCTGAGCGCCGGGCTCGGCGGCGACGACGGTCTGCCGCCGGGCCGCGTGCGGATGCCGCTGGAGGACCGGGACGCCCGGGTGCTCGCTCTCCTGGCCACCGGGGCGAGCGACAAGGTCATCGCCCGGCAGCTGTCCATCTCGGTGCGGACCGTCGAGCGGCGGGTCCGCTACCTGATGGAGCATCTGGGGGCAGGGACCCGTTTCCAGGCGGGCGTCCAGGCGGTCCGCCGTGGATGGGTCTGAGCGACCGGGGCCGCCACGGCCGGTAGAGTAGGACCTTTGCCAGGGGAGTCCACGTCCGTCCCAGGACGTCAGGAGAGCGAGGGTGGAGGAGTGAGCGCCACGACGAACGACGTCGTCGCCGCCGAGATCGCGACCGAGCAGGCCCACGTCGACAAGGTCTACGGCGAGCTGGCCAAGGCCGCCGACCGGGTCGACCTGGTGCACGCGGAGGGGATGGCGCGCGGACGCACCGAACGGGCCGGCACCGGTGACCCCCGCGAGGAGGAGCTGGCCGGGTTGTTCGAGCGGGACGCGCTGGTCTTCACGGCCAACCGCCGCCGGGCCAGCCTGGAGCACCAGCATGAGGGGCTGGTCTTCGGCCGGCTCGACCTGGACCACGGCGACGCTGACGGGGCACCGGGCGCGGTGGACCGGGAGGTGCGCTACGTCGGGCGTCTCGGCGTCCGCGACGACGACTACGAGCCGCTCGTCGTCGACTGGCGCGCGCCCGCCGCCGCACCCTTCTACCGCGCGACGCCGGTCGACCCGCAGGGTGTCCTGCGCCGGCGTGTCCTGCGCTGCCGGGGCGAGCAGGTGGTGGGCGTCGAGGACGACCTCATGGTCGCCACCGCCCCGGAGGACCTCGTCGTCGTCGGCGACGGCGCCCTCATGGCCGCGCTCACCCGCAGCCGCGGCGAGCGGATGCGCGACATCGTGGCCACCATCCAGCAGCACCAGGACGAGGCCATCCGGGCGCCCGCGCGGGGGATCACCGAGATCACCGGGGGGCC
>DATISK010000249.1:0-14886 GCA_035581545.1 Ornithinimicrobium sp.
CTGGCGCGGGCCGGGCTCGGAGCTGGTCGGGCTGACCTACAACCCGCCGTTCAGCTACTACGCCGGCCACGCCAACGCGTTCCGGCTGGTGCCGGCCGAGTTCGTCACGACCACCGACGGCTCCGGGCTCGTGCACACCGCTGGCGCCTTCGGTGAGGACGACAAGGTGGTCACCGACCGCGAGGGCATCGAGGCCGTCATGCCGGTCGGCAAGGACGGGCGCTTCACCGCTCCGGTGGACGACTACGCCGGGATGCTGGTCTTCGACGCCAACCTGCACATCATCGACCACCTCAAGGCGGCGACCCGCAACCAGGCCCCGGACGCCGACGAGCGCGACCCGGGCGCGGTGACGGCGGGCACCGTCCTGCTGCGCCGCGAGGCCTACGACCACTCCTACCCGCACTGCTGGCGCTGCCGCGAACCCCTGATCTACAAGGGCGTCTCCTCCTGGTTCGTCGAGGTGACGAAGTTCAAGGACGACATGCTGCGCACCAACGAGCAGATCACCTGGGTGCCCGAGCACGTCAAGCACGGCCAGTTCGGCAAGTGGCTGGAGAACGCCCGCGACTGGTCGATCTCGCGCAACCGCTTCTGGGGCAGCCCGATCCCGGTCTGGACCTCCGACGACCCCGCCCACCCGCGCGTGGACGTCTACGGTTCCCTCGCCGAGCTCGAGGCCGACTTCGGCCGGCTGCCGCGCAACCGCGAGGGCGAGGTCGACCTGCACCGGCCGTTCATCGACGAGCTGACCCGGCCCAACCCGGACGACCCGTCGGGGCGGAGCACGATGCGCCGGGTCGAGGACGTCCTCGACGTCTGGGTCGACTCCGGGTCGATGTCCTACGCGCAGGTGCACCACCCGTTCGAGAACGCCGACTGGTTCGAGCACCACTTCCCGGCCGACTTCATCGTGGAGTACATCGGCCAGACCCGTGGCTGGTTCTACACCCTGCACATCCTGGCCACGGCGCTGTTCGACCGCCCCGCGTTCTCGGCCTGCATCAGCCACGGCATCGTCCTGGGCAACGACGGGCAGAAGATGTCCAAGTCGCTGAAGAACTACCCCGACGTGCGCGACGTCTTCAACCGGGACGGCGCGGACGCGATGCGCTGGTTCCTCATGTCCTCGCCCATCCTGCGCGGCGGCAACCTCGTCGTCACCGAGGACGGCATCCGCGACGGCGTGCGGCAGGTGCTCATCCCGTTGTGGAACGCGTGGTACTTCTTCGGGCTCTACGCCAACGCCGCCGGCTACGAGGCCCGCTGGTCCACCGGCTCCACCGACCCGATGGACCGCTACATCCTGGCCAAGACCCGCGATCTCGTCGTCGAGGTCGAGGCGGCCCAGGACCGCTTCGACATCGCCGGCGCGGCCGACGCGGTGCGCTCGTTCGTGGACGTGCTGACCAACTGGTACATCCGCCGCTCCCGCGACCGCTTCTGGGATCCCGACCTCGTCGGACCGGACGCTGCCTGCCCCGCCCTGGATACGCTCTACACCGTCCTCGAGGTCCTCTGCCGCGTCGCCGCGCCCCTGCTCCCGCTCACCACCGAGGAGGTATGGCGCGGCCTCACCGGGGGTGAGTCCGTGCACCTCACCGACTGGCCGGTCGCGGCCGACCTGCCGCAGGACTCCGAGCTGGTCAGGTCGATGGACACCGTCCGCGAGGTCTGCTCGGCGACCCTGGCGCTGCGCAAGGCCGAGCAGCTGCGGGTCCGCCTGCCGCTGGCCTCGCTCACCGTGGCCACCGCCCACCCCGAGGGCCTGCGCGACCTCGCCGCGATCGTCCGGGACGAGGTCAACGTGCGCGAGGTGCAGGTGCTCGATGCTGCGGACTCGGCGACGGAGCTCTCGTCCTTCGGCGTCGAGCAGCGCCTGACGGTGAACGCCCGCGCCGCCGGGCCCCGCCTGGGCCGCGACGTGCAGACCGCGATCAAGGGGTCCAAGTCCGGCGACTGGTCGCTCGCCGAGGACGGCACCGTGACCGCCGGCGGCCTGGCGCTCGTCGAGGGGGAGTACACCCTGGAGACCGTCGTCGGCGAGGCCGTCGACGGGGGCTCGCGGGCGACCGCGATGCTGCGCGGGCAGGGTGGTGGGTTCGTCGTGCTCGACACCGACGTCACCGAGGACCTGGCCCGCGAGGGCCTGGCGCGGGACCTGGTCCGGGCCGTGCAGGGCGCCCGCAAGGAGGCCGGGCTGGACATCACCGACCGGATCAGCCTGACCGTGGTCGGCGACGACGACGTCTGGGCGGCCGCCACCGAGCACCAGCGGCTCGTCATGGACGAGACCCTGGCGGTGCAGTTCGGCGCCGCCGGGGCCGGGACGCCGCTGCCGCGCCCGCCGAAGCACGGTCTCGGCGGGGGCAGCGACCCCGACGGGAGCACCCAGCCGCGGATCCGGTCGCACACGACCTCGGCCACCCTCGACGGCGACCGGACCGTCGAGCTGCTCATCACCAAGGTGGAGGCGCGATGACCGACCAGTTCTTCGAGGGCAACGAGCTGCCGCTCGACCCGGGGGCCGCCGTCCCCGACGCCCCGGCCCGCCGCAGGGGCGCCGCCCCGGTCGACCCCGAGCTCGCGGCCCGCTACGCCGCGGTGGTGGAGGAGATCCTGGCCCGCACCCCCGAGCACATGCCCGAGCCGACCCTGCACCGGGTCGCCCGGGTGATGGAGCTCATGGGCGACCCGCAGCGCGCCTACCCGATGATCCACCTCACCGGCACCAACGGAAAGACCTCCACCACCCGCATCGTCGAGCGCATCCTGCGCGAGATGGGCCTGCGCACGGGCCGGTTCACCAGCCCGCACCTGCACGACATGCGGGAGCGGATCAGCCTGGACGGCGAGCCGATCGCGATCGAGGCCTTCCTGGCCGCCTACGAGGAGGTCATGCCGTTCGTGGAGATGGTCGACAGGGAGAGCATGGAGTCGATGGCTCCTGAACGGCACGTGCGGATGACCTACTTCGAGGTGGTCGTCGCCCTGGCCTTCGCCGCGTTCGCCGACTCTCCCGTGGACGTCGCCGTCGTCGAGGTCGGCCTGGGCGGCGTGTGGGACGCCACCTCGGTGGCCGACGGCACCGTCGCGGTGGTGACCCCGATCTCGCTGGACCACACCCGGCTGCTCGGCTCGACCGTCGAGGAGATCACCACCGAGAAGGCGGGCATCATCAAGGCCGGGTCGATCGCGGTCGTCGGCGTCCAGGAGCCGGAGGCGCTGACGATCCTCACCGAGAGGGCCGAGGAGGTCGGCGCCGACCTGCGCACCGAGGGCGTCAGCTTCGGGGTGCTCGCCCGGGAGGTCGGCGTCGGTGGCCAGCAGGTGTCCCTGCGCGGCCTGGCCGGCGACTACTCCGACCTGTTCCTGCCGCTCTTCGGCGCGCACCAGGCGCACAACGCCGCGATCGCCGTGGCCGCCGTCGAGGCCTTCGTCGGAGGGGGTGAGCAGCGCCTGACCGACGAGGTGCTGCGCGGCGGGCTGGCCGGGGTGACCTCGCCGGGACGGCTGGAGATCGTCCGCCGCTCGCCGACGGTCCTCGTCGACGCCGCGCACAACCCGGCGGGGGCGGAGGCCCTGGCCGAGGCGCTCCGCGAGTCGTTCACCTTCACCCGGCTCGTCGGGCTGCTGGCGGTCCTGGAGGACAAGGACGCCGAGGCGATGATCCAGGCCCTCGAGCCGGTGCTCGACCACGTCGTCGTCACCCGGACCTCCTCGCCCCGCGCGATCCGGCCGGCGCGGCTCGGTGCCATCGTCGCCGAGTACTTCGGCGAGAACCGGGTCACGGTCGTGGAAGACCTGCCCGAGGCCCTGGACGTGGCCGCCGGCCTGTCCGACGACGGGGGTGTCGGTGGCGCGGTGCTGGCCACCGGGTCGGTGACCACGGCCGCCGAGGTGCGCATGCTGCTGGGGGTCACCACCACCTGAGGGGCCGGTGACGCCCGGCGTCCGGGCCTCAGTGCCCGTCGTGCTCCGCGTCCTCGGTGCTCCCGGCGCCGTCGGAGCCCGACCCGGCGCCCTGGTCCTGGTCGTCCAGCCACGCGGACACGTCCTCGCGGGGCTCGGCGTCCCGCTCGGCGAGCATGTCGGTCATCAGCGCGATCTCGCCCGACTGGGCGTCGACCATCCGCTGGGCGGCAGCCAGCACCTCCTCGTCCCGGGCCAGGTCGAGAGCCGCCTGGGCCATCTCCACCCCGGCGATGTGGTGGGTGGTCATCAGCTGGAGGTACAGGACCTCCGCCTCGCGACCCTCGGCGGCGGTGAGCGCCTCGATCTCGCTGGGCGAGGCCATCCCCGGCATCGGGACCCCGGCCGGCAGGTCGCTCGTGTCGTGCCCCTCCCCGTGGTCCTGCATCCAGGCCATCCGCTCCTCGGTCCGGGCACGCGGCAGGTCCCACCGGGCCAGCCACCCCGCCATCGCTCCGCGCTCGAAGTTCTGGTTGTTGTCGATGTCCACGGCCAGCCGGCGCACGGCCTCGTCGTCGCTGCGCTGCATGACCAGCTGCGACATCTGCACGGCCTGGGCGTGGTGCTCGCTCATGTCCCGGGCGAACCCGGCGTCGGCGCTGCCCTCGCCCGGTCGGCCGGCACCGAAGGCCAGCCACCCGAGCAGCACCCCCAGGCACAGGGCCGCCACGGTCACCCCGGCCAGCGCCGGCGCCCCGAAGGTGCGCCAGCGCTCCCGGGCCGCGGCCCGCCCACCGGCTGCGCCGGCTCCGGCGTCGTGGGGCTCCGCCGAGGCGTCCCGACCCGGCCCCTGCTCGTCCCCGACCGGGGTGCTCACGACCCCGCCACCAGGTTCTCGGTGGTGCCGCCGGTGCAGGCCGCTCCGGGCTCGGGGGTCTGCGGGCCCTGCTTGTACTCACCGATGAAGCGGGTCAGGTCCGCGCGGTCGGCCGTCTCCAGCGTCAGCTGGTGGCCCCACGCGGTGGCCACGACCGGGGAGTCCTGGTCGGGGTTGGGCGAGACCAGCATGTAGTCCTGGTCGCCGAGGTCGGTGAGCACGTCGACCTGGTCCGCCGGCAGGTCGGGGGAGTAGGTCAGCCACACCGCTCCGTGCTCCATGGAGTGCACCGCGTGCTCGGCGGGCACCGGGTCGGCGTAGACGCCGCAGTCCCACCACGCCGGGTGGTGCGGGCCGCCCGCCGGGGGCTGCTCGTCGTAGTCCACGGGCTCGCTCGTGTGGTCGGCCGCCTGCACGTCGAACTCCTGCACGGGCAGCCGGTCGCCGACGATCGCCCAGGTGACGGCGCCGACGATGAGCGCGACCACGAGGGCCGCCGAGCCCCAGATGATCGCGCCGCGGCGCCGCTCGGCCGAGGCGGTGGCCTTCTGGATCTTCGCCACCTTGGTGGCACGGTCGGGGGAGGTGCTGCGGTCGGGTCGGGGCACGGTCGACGCTCCTGCTCGGCGCGGGTCGGGCTGGTCAGGTGCCAAGGGTATGCGGTGCGCCTGGGTGGTGCCTGCGGTGCGCCTGGGCGGGGCACCCGTGCGGCTCTGGGAGAATCTCCCGGTGACCTCGCCCCGACCCAGCCTGCTGCGACCGCCCGTGCCCGGCCCGATGACCCGTCGCCTGTGCGGGGCCGCCCTGATGGCGCAGGCGGTATCGGTCTTCTTCGGTGCGCTGGTCGCCTGGCAGCTGGGCCGGGCCACGGGAGGTGACGGTCCCGCGGACCCTTCGGTCCTCCTCGCCGGGGGGCTCGCCCTGGCCCTGCTCTGCCTCTTGGCCTCCGGCGCGCTGCGCTCCCGCGCGGGCGTCGGGCTGGGCTGGCTGTGCCAGCTGCTCACCCTGGCCAGCGCCCTCGTGCTGCCCGCCATGGTCGTGGTGGCCGTCCTCTTCGGCGGGCTGTGGTGGCTGTGCCTGACCCAGGGCCAGCGGATCGACGCCGACCGGGCCCGGTGGGCCGCCGAGTCCGACGAGTCCGACGAGGCCGACGAGGCGCCCGCCGGATGAGCTCGGCAGCGCCCGCGCGGTCCCCGCGCGCACCGCATACTCCTCCGTCCTTCACCACCCGTCCCCGCACGCGCCAGGAGCACCTGTGGACCTGCTGACCGCGATCGTCCTGGGCCTCGTCCAGGGTCTGACCGAGTTCCTGCCGATCTCCTCCAGCGCCCACGTCTCCATCGCGGGCCGGGTCCTGGGCGTGGACGACCCCGGGGCCGCCTTCACCGCGATCAGCCAGCTGGGGACCGAGGCGGCGGTGCTCATCTACTTCCGCCGCGACATCGTCCGGATCGTGCAGCGGTGGACCGCCTCGCTGCTGGGGCGGGTGCCGCGCACCGATCCCGACGTGCTGCTCGGCTGGTGGGTCATCCTCGGCACGATCCCGATCAGCGTGCTCGGCCTGGCCTTCCAGGACCGGATCGAGACCGACCTGCGCAGCCTGTGGATCACCGCCACCATGCTGCTGGTCTTCGCCGTCGTGATCCTGGCCGCCGAGCGGGTCGGGCGCCAGCAGCGGGAGCTGCACGAGCTGACCTGGCGGCACGGCCTGGCCTTCGGCCTGTGGCAGGCGCTCGCCCTCGTGCCCGGCGTCTCCCGCAGCGGGGGCACCATCGCCGGCGGCCTGTTCATGGGCTACACCCGGGAGGCCGCCGCGCGCTACTCCTTCCTGCTCGCGATCCCGGCGGTGCTGGCCTCCGGCGGCCTGCAGCTGGTCAAGGTGCTCACCGGAGACGCCGTCGGCTCGGGCACCGCCTGGGGGCCGATCCTGGTGGCCACCCTGATCGCCTTCGGCGTCGGGTATGCGGTGATCGCCTGGTTCATGCGCTACATCACCACGCACTCGTTCACGCCGTTCATGGTCTACCGGATCGTGCTCGCGCTGGTGCTGCTCGCCCTCCTCGGGTTCGGCGTCCTGGAGCCCTGACGCGGGACGGTCGGCCCGCGCCCGCGCCGTTAGGCTGACCCCGTGACCCAGACTCCGCAGACCGAACGCTCCCTCGTCCTCGTCAAGCCCGACGGCTACCGCCGGGGTCTCACCGGCGAGGTGCTGCGCCGGATCGAGGCCAAGGGCTACGCGCTGGCCGCGCTGGCCGTGCTGACCCCGACCCGGGAGCAGCTGTCCGCCCACTACGCCGAGCACGAGGGCAAGCCGTTCTACGAGCCGCTGCTGGAGTTCATGTCCTCCGGGCCCGTGGCCGCCGTCGTCGTCGAGGGGCACGGCTGCATCGCCGGCTTCCGCTCGCTCGCCGGGGCGACCGACCCCACCGCCGCCGCGCCGGGCACCATCCGGGGCGACCTGGGTCGCGACTGGGGCGTCAAGGTCCAGCAGAACATCGTGCACGGCTCGGACTCACCGGAGTCGGCCGCCCGCGAGATCGACATCTGGTTCCCCGAGCCGGCCTGAGCGACATGTCCGCACCCTCCTCCGAGTCGTCGTCCGAGACGCTGGCCGACCTCGACCTCTCGGGCGCCCGGTGCAGCGACGCCGCGCGGGAGCGGCAGGACCCGATGCTCGGCACGGCACCCCCGCAGCGGCGGTTCCTGCTCGTCGAGCAGGAGGGCGGCTGGGCCTTCGAGGGATTCCCGGCGCTGAGCCTGCAGGAGGACGTGAAGGCCGAGGTGATCCGGCGCGCGGAGGCGGCGGGCGCCCGGATCATGCTCATCCGCCGCCCCGGCCGGCACAGCTCGTCCGTGTGCCTGTCCCGCGCCTGGTGCGTCGTGGACCCCGGCGCGCCGGCGGGGCGGCGGGTGACCTGGGGGACGTGGGCCTACCCGGCGGAGCTGCTGGCGGCCGTGGACCGGGTGGAGGAGCTGCACGCGGCGGAGCAGGAGGCCCCCACCGCCCGCGTCGCCGCGCCCTTCTCCGCCCCCGGCCCCCTGGACGAGGAGCGCCTGATCCTGGTCTGCACCCACGGCCGCAAGGACGTCTGCTGCGCCCTGCGCGGCCGCCCCGTGGCGCTGGACCTGGCCCGTCGGTGGCCCGAGCAGGTCTGGGAGTGCACGCACACCGGCGGCGACCGGTTCGCGGCCAACGTGGTGCTGCTGCCCGACGGCGCCACCTACGGCGGGCTGGACACCCCCACGGCCTCCGACGTCGTGCGCGCCCACGTGGACGGCCGTCCGCAGACCGCGCACCTGCGCGGCGTCACCGGCCACCCCCGCCCGGTCCAGGCCGCGGTCGTGGCCGTGCACGAGCAGCTCGGCCCGTTGCCCTGGGGCTCGGTCGTCGTGGAGGGCAGCACGACGGTCGAGCCGGCCGGGGAGGACGTCGAGGCCCACCGGGTCACCCTGCGGCTGCCCGACGGTCGGCGGGTCCAGGTCGACGTCGGCGAGCACCGCCGTCCCGCGGCGCAGCTGACCTGCCGGGCCGGGATCCCCAAGGTGTCCCAGGTGCCCGTGCCCGGCACGGTCCGCGTCCTCGACCCCCCACCGGCCGGGTGACCCGACGGGCGGCCGCGCTGTCTACGATCCAACGGTGAGCACCGCCGCCGACCCCGCCCCCCGCACCCGGGGACGGTGGGCGCCCGGCCGCGACCTGGCCGTCGACCTGGGCACCGCCACCACCCAGGTGCACGTGCGCGGCCGGGGCGTGGTGCTGGACGAGCCGACCGTCGTGGCGGTCGACAGCACCACCGGCCGGCTCGTCGCCGCCGGTGAGGACGCCCTGCGGATGCAGGGGCGCACCCCTCAGGGGGTGCTGACGGTGCGGCCCCTCTCCGACGGCGTCATCGCCGACGCGGAGGTCACCGAGCAGATGCTGCGCCACTTCGTCGACCGGGTCCGCCCCGGCCGGCTGGTGCGCCCGCGGGTCGTCGTCTGCGTGCCGTCCGCGGTCACCGGCGTCGAGCGGCGCGCGCTGGAGGACGCGGCCCTGCGCTGCGGCGCCCGCTCGGTGCACGTGCTCGAGGAGGTGGTCGCCGCGGCGATCGGCGCGGGACTGCCGGTCGAGGACGCGCACGCCTCGATGATCGTCGACATCGGCGGCGGCACCACCGACGTGGCCGTGCTCAGCCTCGGCGGGGTGGTCAACGCCCGCAGCGCCCGGATCGGCGGCGACGAGGTCGAGGAGGCCGTCGTGCGGGGGGTCCGTCAGACCTACGACCTGCTGCTCGGCGAGCGCACCGCGAGCGACGTCGTGCACCGGGTGGGCTCGGTGTGGCCCCTGGCCACCGAGCTGACCACCCGGGTGCGCGGTCGTGACCTGGGCACGGGTCTGCCGCGCACGGTCGAGCTGGGCAGCACGGAGGTGCGCCGGATGGTCGAACCGGTCACCGTCCAGACGGTCGAGGTGGTCCGGCAGGTCCTCGACGTCTGCCCGCCCGAGCTGGCCGGGGACCTCCTGGGGTCCGGCATCGTCCTCACCGGCGGCGGCGCGCTGCTGCGCGGCTGGGCCGAGCGCCTGCGCCACGAGCTCGGCGTCCCCGTCCGGCTCGCCGACGAGCCCCGGCACGCGGTCGTCCGCGGCGCGGGCGCCTGCGTCGACGACCTCGCCGTGCTGCGCCGGGTCCTCGCCAGGGCGCCGGGGGCATGAGGAGGGCGGGTATGCGGTCGCGCACGCGCCCGCAGCGCCTCGCCGCCCTGGCCTGGGCGTTCACCCTGCTCACCGCCGGCGTCCTCGTCACGGACGTGGCCCGGCCCCAGGTCCTGGAGCCCGTCCGCGGTGCCGTCGCCGACGCCACCGGCCCGGTGCGGGACGTGCTGACCGGCTGGGACGAGGGACGGGTGCGCACCCTCACCGCCGAGCGGGACGCGCTCGCGGTCGAGGTCGCCCGGCTGCGGGAGCAGGTGCGCCGGCACGAGCAGCTCGGCGCGCTGGACGACCGCGTCGTCGACGACGGTCACCGGCTGCTGCCGGCCCGGGTCGTGGGCTTCTCCCCGGCCACCTCCCCGGTCGGGGGCCGCACGGTGACCGTCGACGTCGGGCGGGCCGAGGGGGTGGTGCCGGACCTGACGGTCGTGGCGGCCGAGGGTCTCGTCGGGCGGGTGCTGCGGGTGGCCGGCTCGTCCGCCGACGTGCTCCTGGTGGGGGACCCCGAGGTCGTGGTCGGGGTCCGCTACGGCCGGCAGGGCGCCCTGGGGAGCGTCACCGCCCAGCCGCCGCCCGGGCTGCCGGCCCGGGAGCCGGGGCAGCTCACCCTCACCGCGCTCGGCGACACACCGCCCGAGGTCGGCGACGAGGTGAGCACGCTGGGCAGCCCGGACGACCGCCCCTACGTCGCAGGGGTCCCGCTGGGGGTGGTCACCGCGGTGGATCCGGACCGCGGACAGCTGGGCCGCACGGCGGTGGTCGGGCCGCACGTCGACACCGGCACCCTCGACCTCGTCGCGGTGGTCCTGCCGGAACCGGGCGGGGAGGCACCGTGAGCGGGAGGGACGTGCGCCCCGCGCCCCGTGGGCTGGCGGTCCCGGTGCGTCTGCTGCTGCTGGTGGCCGCGGCCCTGCTCGCCTCGACGTGGCCGGGGGGCACGGCGCGGCCCGACCTGGTCGTCCTCGTCGTGGTGGCGGCGGCGCTGGTGCGCGGTCCCGCCACCGGGGTCCTCGTCGGACTCGCCGGGGGGTGGCTCGTCGACCTGGTGCCCCCCGGGGCAGGGCCGGCCGGGGGCAGCGCCCTGGTGCTCGCCGCGGTGGGGGGTCTGGTGGGCCTGGCCCGGCCGGCCGTGGTCCTGTCCCCGGTGGTGCCCTGGGTGCTCGCGGTCCTGGCCGCCGGGGTGCCGCTGCTGGTCCGGGGGGTATCCGCCGCGGCCGGGTTCGGCACCGCCCGGCCCACCGACCTGCTGGTCTCGTGGGGCTGGACCGCCGCGCTCGCCCTCGTGCTGGTCCCTGCCCTGCTGGCGCTGGAGCGGCGCCGGTCGCCGCTCCACGGCCGGAGACGCCGGTGAGCACCGAGGGCCGGTCGGCCGACGCGCTCCGCCGCCACCGGCCGACCGTGCCCGTCCCCCGCCCCCAGGTCGCGCCGCCGCGGGTCCGCCGCCCTCCGACGACCACCGGCGTCTGGGCGCTCGCCGTCGTGGTGCTGCTCATGGGCGTGGTGCTGCTGCTCCGGCTGGCCCAGCTCCAGCTGGCCACCCCCGAGGAGGTGGCGCGGGCGGCGGCGGTCAGCACGCGGGAGGTGCACGTCCCCGCGGTCCGCGGACGCATCCTCGCCGCCGACGGCACCCCGCTGGTCCGCAACGCCCCGGCCACCGTGGTGACCGTGGACCCCGCGCAGCTCCTCGACTCCGAGGACCAGGGCCGCGCACTCGTCGTCGACGTCGCCACGGCGCTGGGCCTGCCGCCGGAGCAGCTCTGGGGACGGACCCGCCTGTGCGGCACCGCCGACGCGCCCCCCGTGCCGGCGTGCTTCTCGGGGTCGCCCTTCCAGCCGGTCCCGCTGGCCCACGACGTCGACCCCGGGTCCGCACTGGCCCTCCTGGAGCGGCCCGAGGACTTCCCCGGGATCGAGGTCCAGACGCTCCCGCTCCGCGACCACCCGGCGCCCGAGGGGATCAGCGCGGCCCACGTCCTGGGCTACCTGGGGCGTCCGACCCAGGAGGAGGTCGACGCCTCGGCGGGTCGCGTCGCGGCCGAGGACCGGCTCGGCCGGGCCGGGCTCGAGGCCGCCTACGACGAGGCCCTGCGCGGCGTGCCCGGCACCACGACGGTGGCCGTCGACGCCCGCGGCCTGGTCACCGAGCAGCTCTCCCGCACCGACCCCGAGCCGGGGGCCGACCTGCTCACCCACCTCGACGTCGAGGTGCAGGCCGCCGCCGAGGCGGCCCTCGCGGACGCGGTCGACCGGGCCCGCGGGGAGGGAGCTCCCGCCCGGTCCGCGGCGGCGCTCGTGATGGACCCGCAGGACGGGGCTGTGCTGGCCGCGGCCAGCTGGCCCACGTACGACCCGGCCGTGTGGACCCGCGACCTGTCCACCGCCGACTACCAGGCGCTCGTCGACCCGGAGCAGGGTGCCCCCCTGGTCGACCGGGTGCTGGCCCGCACCTTTCCGCCGGCGTCGACGTTCAAGGCCTTCACCCTCCTGGCGGCGTTGCAGACCGGTGTGGACCCGGACGGCCGCTACGCCTGCCCCGGTGCGGTGACCATCGCCGGTCAGCGGTTCACCAACTACGAGTCCGAGGCCTTCGGCCGGCTCACCGTCCCCGAGGTGGTCGAGGTCTCCTGCGACACCACCTTCTACCGGTGGGCCTACGAGCACTGGCAGCAGGTGGGGGGGATCGGTGCCGAGCCAGGCACCGGGGCCGCGGACGACGCGGGCACGGAGGCGGACACCGAGGACCGCTTCCTGGCGGTGGCGCGCGGGTTCGGTCTGGGCCGGCCCACCGGCATCGACCTGCCGGGGGAGGCGTCCGGGACGCTGCCCTCCCGGGCCTGGAAGCGGGACTACTGGGAGGCCACCCGGGAGGAGTCCTGCCGACGGGCCGAGGACGGCTACCCCGAGGTCGCCGACCGGGAGCGCCGCGAGTTCCTCGAGGAGCTGGCGCGGGAGAGCTGCACCGACGGTTGGCAGTGGCGCCCCGGCGACGCGGTCAACTTCTCCATCGGCCAGGGTGACGTCGCCGTCACCCCGGCCCAGCTCGCCGTGGGCTACGCGGCCGTGGCCAACGGGGGTCGGCTGGTCACCCCCCGGGTGGCCGCGGCGGTCACCACCGACGGCGGGGAGGTGGTGCGCGAGATCCCGCCCGAGCAGGCGGGTTCGGTCTCCGTCCCGTCCGCGGACCTCGCGGTGGTCCGGGAGGGCCTCGCCGGCGTGACCGTCCGGGGGACCGCCGCCGAGGCCTTCCGGGGCTGGCCGCACGACGAGCTCCCCGTCGCCGGCAAGACGGGGTCGGCGGAGGTCTTCGGACAGGCGGCGACCAGCTGGTTCGCCTCCTACGGGCCGGTGCAGGACCCCCGCTACGTCGTCGTCGTCCTGGTCGAGGAGGGTGGGCTGGGCGGCGACGCCGCCGCCCCCGCCGCCCGGCGGATCTGGGAGAGCCTGCGCCTGCGCCAGGACGGGTGACGCGTCCCCCAATTTGCGAGGCGGATACCCCTGGGGGTATATTTGTGACATCGCCCACCCACCCCCCTCAGAAGGAGTGAACGCATGCTGCTCGAGCGCATCTACGACGAGGACCTCTCCCAGGCCAGCTACGTCATCGGCTGCCAGGCCAAGGGCGAGGCGGTCGTCGTCGACGCCCGTCGCGACATCCAGGTCTACCTCGACCTCGCCGCCAAGAACGGTATGACGATCGTCGCGGTCACCGAGACCCACATCCACGCCGACTACCTGTCCGGCACGCGCGAGCTGGCCGCGGCCACCGGCGCCCAGATCTACGTCTCCGGCGAGGGCGGCGAGGACTGGCAGTACGGCTTCGAGGGCACCCGCCTGCACCACGGCGACACCATCACCCTCGGCAACATCACCGTCAAGGCCCTGCACACCCCCGGCCACACCCCGGAGCACCTCGTGTTCCTCGTGACCGACGGCGCGTTCAGCGACCAGCCCGGCTACCTGCTCTCCGGCGACTTCGTCTTCTCCGGGGACCTGGGCCGGCCCGACCTGCTCGACGAGGCCGCCGGCGGCGTCGACACCCGGTTCGTCGGGGCCAAGCAGCTCTTCCGCTCGCTGCAGGACGCCTTCCTCACGCTGCCCGACCACGTCCAGGTCTACCCGGCGCACGGCGCCGGCTCCGCCTGCGGCAAGGCGCTGGGCGCGTTGCCGTCGACCACGGTCGGCTACGAGCGTCTCTACGCCTGGTGGGCCCCCTACCTGGCGACGGGCGACGAGCAGGGGTTCATCGACGAGCTGCTCGACGGGCAGCCCGACGCGCACGCCTACTTCGGTCGGATGAAGCGGGAGAACAAGCTCGGCCCGGCCGTGATGGGCGAGCGCGCCCCGCTGGCCGAGCTGACCACCGAGGCGGTCCGTGCGGGCCTGGAGGGCGACACGATCTCCTTCGTGGACACCCGCCCCGTCGAGGAGGTCCACGCCGGCACCGTGCCCGGTTCGCTGTCCATCCCCGCCCCCGACAAGGCGGCCACCTACGGCGGCTGGGCCTACGACCCGGAGAAGGACTCCCGGCCGCTGGTCCTGCTGGCCCCCGACCAGGAGGCCGCCCAGGACATCTGGGACCACCTGGTGCGGGTCGGCGTCGACGACGTGACCGGCTACGTCACCTCCCTGGACGGGCTTGTGCTGGAGCAGCCCCCGACGGTCGCCCCGGCGGACCTGGACGGTATGCCGTACGCCCTCCTGCTCGACGTGCGCAACCGGACCGAGCACAGCGAGGGCACCATCCCCGGCGCCGAGCAGCTCTCCGCCGGCCGCGTGCTCTGGCACCAGGACCGGCTGCCCCGCGAGGGCCGCATCGTGACCTTCTGCCAGTCCGGCCTGCGCAACAGCGTCGCCGCCTCGGCCCTGCGCCGCGCCGGCTTCGACGTGGTCGAGCTGGAGGGCAGCTACGCCGGGTGGCTGCAGGAGCAGTCCCGCCGCGCCCCCGTGGCCGGCTGACCCCTCACCCGCACCCCGCACACCCCCCGACCCGTCCCGCCCGCCGCCGACCCGGCCGGGAGAACCCTCCCGGCCGGGTCCGGCACGTCGGCACCCGGACCATCCGACACCCAGAACACCCCGGTCCGGAGCACCGTCTCCCGGACCCACGGAAGGATCTTCGTGAGCACCACCCTGGACACCCCCACGACCATCATCGACGCCGACACCCTCAGGGCCTGGATCGAGCGGCACGACGACGTCGTCGTCATCGACGTCCGCTCGGCCGCCGAGTTCGAGTCGCTGCACATCCGCGGCTCCTACAACGTGCCGCTGCAGCTGCTCGCCGAGCACACCCAGGACGTCGCCCATCGGGTCGGCCGCCGTGTCGTGCTGGTCTGCCACTCCGGCGTCCGCGCCGAGCAGGCTCGCCAGCGCCTGCAGGAGGTCGGCATGGACACCGCGCTCGTGC
>DATISK010000250.1:0-4746 GCA_035581545.1 Ornithinimicrobium sp.
CGGCACGACCCAGCCCGGTGACCGGCTGCCCGAGATCCTGGAGCTCATGGGGGCCCGGACGGTCCGGGACGGGGCGGGCCTGACCGTCCACGGGCCGCCGGACGGTCGGCTCCGGGGGGACCTGGACCTCGACCTGTCCGACGTCGGGGAGCTCACCCCCGTGGTGGCCGCCCTGTGCGTCCTGGCCGGCGCCTCGAGCCGGATCCGCGGGGTGGCGCACCTGCGCGGCCACGAGACCGACCGGCTCGCGGCGCTGACCACGGAGATCACCAGGCTGGGCGGACAGGTCCGCCAGCTCGACGACGGCCTGGAGATCCTTCCCCCGCGCCACCCTGGGGAGGTGGCAGCGGGGCTGCACGCGGCCGAGCTGCACACCTACCACGACCACCGGATGGCGATGTTCGCCGCCGTCGTGGGGGCCGTCGTCCCGGGGGTGCGCGTCCAGGACGTGGCCTGCGCGGACAAGACCTTCCCGGGGTTCGACCGGGCGTGGGAGGCGGCCGTGGCCACCGCCGGAGGCCAGGGCTGATGGGGCGCTACGACCACCTGGACGAGTCCTCGGTGCGCGAGCGGCCGTCCCGGCGCAACACCCGTCCGCGGTCGAAGGACCGGCCGGCGCACGAGGACGCCGTCGAGGGGATGGTCGTGGGGGTGGACCGGGGCCGCTACAGCGTCCGGGTGCAGGAGCGCACGGTCGTGGCCATGCGGGCCCGGGAGCTCGGCCGCACGCGGATCGTCGTCGGGGACGTGGTCGCCATGGTGGGAGACACCACCGGCGCGCCCGACAGCCTGGCCCGCATCGTCCGGGTGGAGGAGCGACGCACCGTGCTGCGGCGCAGCGCGGACGACAGCGACACGGTGGAGCGGGTCATCGTGGCCAACGCCGACCAGCTCGTGGTCGTCACCGCGCTCGCCGACCCGGAACCACGCACGCGCATGGTCGACCGTTGCCTGGTGGCCGCCTACGACGCCGGGCTGTCCCCCCTGCTGATGCTCACCAAGGCCGACCTCGCCGACCCCGAGGAGTTCCTGTCCCACTACGCCGCCCTGGACGTCCCGCACGTGGTGAGCCGCAACACCCCGGCCGGCGAGCTCGACGCGGCCGACGTCGACGCGGTCCGGAGTCACCTGGTGGGACGCACCAGCGTCCTGATCGGCCACTCGGGCGTCGGAAAGTCCACGCTCGTCAACGCCCTCGTGCCGGGCACCGACCGCGCCACCGGCGCGGTGAACGTGGTCACCGGGAGGGGAAGGCACACCTCGTCCTCGGCGGTGGCCCTGGAGCTGGCGGACGGCGGGTGGGTGGTCGACACGCCGGGGGTACGCTCCTTCGGGCTAGGGCACGTCGACCCGGCCACGTTCGTGCAGCACTTCGAGGACCTCGCCCCCGGCACCGTGCTGTGCCCCCGCGGGTGCAGCCACGACGAGCCGGCGTGCGGGCTGGACCAATGGGTGGCCCGGGACGGCGGCACCAACGGAGCGGAGCGGCTCGAGTCGTTGCGTCGGCTCCTGCGCAGCCGGTCCGGCGAGGAGCGCGGCTGAGCGCATCCAGGACGGTTACGGTGGGCCGGTGCCCGCCTACGACGACGACCTGCGCCTCGCCCACGTCCTCGCCGACGCGGTCGAGCGGACCGCTCTCGACCTCTTCGGCTCACCCGACCTGCAGGTCTCCGTCGGCGACGACGGGGCTCTGACGACCCAGGCCACGGCCCGGCTCGAGGAGCTGCTCCGGCACCAGCTCGGCCGCACCAGGCCTCGGGACCGGGTCGTGGGACGGGCGCACGAGGAGACCGGTCGGGGCGAGCGCTGCTGGGTCCTCGACCCGGTCGACGGCACGGCGAACTACGTCCGCGGGGTGCCCGTCTGGGCGACGACGATCTCGCTGGTGGTCGAGGGCCACCCGGTCCTCGGGCTGGTGGCGGCACCCTCCCTGTCCCGCCGTTGGTGGGCCGGCCGGGGCTCGGGCACCTGGACGGGGAGGACCTTGTCCCAGGCCGTGCCCGTGCGGGTGAGCGACACCCAGGTGCTGGCGCACGCGTCCGTCTCGGCGGACGAGGTGGCCGCCTGGTCGCACGGACCCCACGGCGCCGGCTTCGACCGCCTCACCGACCGGGTATGGCGCACCCGCGCCTTCGGCGACTTCTGGAGCCACACCCTCGTGGCCGGGGGCGCGGTCGACGTGGCTCTCGCCTCCTGGATGGACGGGTACCAGGCCGCCCCGCTGAGCGTGCTCGTGGCCGAGGCCGGGGGCCGGATGAGCACGCCGGACGGGCAGGAGGTCCTCGCCGCCGACCCCCGCGCGGCCGCGGCCGTGGTCACCACCAACGACGTGCTCCACGACCAGGTCCTGTCGATCCTCGGTGCCCGCGACGACGCCGGGGCCAGACCCCGGACGGAGGGCTCCTGGGGAACGGAGGGCGCGGGGCCCTGGGGCGGCCGGGAACCCGCTGCTGCGGGGGCGGACGAGGACGCGGGCGGGGCCAGGGGCTGACCACCTCGCGCCGGTGGGGTCAGGCCGCGCCGGTGCCCTCATCCTCGGTGGTGACGATCTCCACGGGTCCCAGCCCCAGTCGCTCCACGTCGGCGGTGTGGTCCGGGTCCCCCACGAGGACCACGGTCCAGGGCGGGGAGGCGCGCACCTCGTCCCAGGCGGCACCCACCGCGTCGCGGTCCAGCCCGCGCACCTGGGCCAGGGTGCGGGTGACGGTGTCCAGGGCCAGGCCGTCCCCGGCCAGGGACACCAGCTCGTCGGCCACGGCATCGGCGGTCGCGTAGCGGCCCGGCGCGGTCATCGTCACGAAGTCCGCCGACGCACGCACCTCCTGCTGCGTGATGTCGGCGCCCGGCACGTCGAGGATGCGGACCGCCTCCGCCAGGGCCTCCACGGTGACGTCGGCCCGCACGGAGCCGGCGACGACCGTCGTCCCTCCGACGGCCCGGGGCCGGAAGCCCAGCCGGACGCCGTAGGTGTAGCCACGCTCCTCGCGCAGCACCCGGTCGAGACGCGCGTGCGGGGCGCCCCCCAGCAGCATGGCGAGGACCTGGTAGGTGCCCCACCCGCGCGGGGTCCGGCGGTCCGGTCCGGGGCGGCCCAGATAGACCTCCGTCTGCGCCAGTCCCGGCCTCGGGACGAGCACGGTGCGGGCTGCCTGCGGCGACCGTCGCGCCGGGCCCGGGGCCCCGACCACCTCGTCGCTGCCCCGCCAGGCGCCCAGCGTGGCCGCCACCGTGGACACCGCCGCCGGGACGCCGGAGAGGTCGCCGGTGAGGACGACGGTCGCCCCACGGGCCGTCAGCTGCGCGTGCCGGGCGCGGAGGTGCTCGCTGGTCAGCGAGGCCACGGTGGTCGTGGTGCCCCCGACCGGCAGGTGCGGGCGGTCGCGCGGGTCGTAGTAGACGGACTGGAAGGCGCGAGCGGCGGTCGACCCGGGATCGGCCTTCTCATGGGCCAGGTCCACGAGCCGGTGGCGCCGCAGCCGGGCGACCTCCGCCTCGGGGAAGGTCGCCGACGCCAGGCACTCGGCCACCAGCGCCAGCGCCGTGCCCAGGTGGCGCCCCGTGACCTCCAGCCCCAGGTGCACGCCCCGCTCCCCTGCTCCGGCCCCCCAGGCGATTCCGTTGCGCTCGGCCAGCTCCGCCAGCTGCTCTCCGCTGTGCTGGGCCGTCCCCTCGTCCAGGGCACGGGCCATGAGCAGGGTCGAACCCTCCGTCCCCGGCTCCTCGTGGGAGACCGGCAGCGGGAGCGAGACCCGCAGGGAGAGCACGTGCTGACCGGGAAGGTCGACCAGGACCAGCCGCATCCCGTTGGGCAGGGCGACCGTGGTGGGCTCGGGAAAGGCCCACGCGACCGGAGGACCGACCGTCGGACGTTCCGTCACGCGGCCGGTCACGAGAGGTCCTCGCCGGCCGTGTGGGCGGCGGAGTCCTGGGTGACCGCGACGCCGGGTGCCGGGCCCGAGCGGCTCCCGGGCCGACGGAAGCGCACGGTGCCCATGACCGCCGGGGACAGCCAGGACGCCGCCGCCTCCTGCACCTGCTCCGGGGTGACGGCCATCACCTCGTCGAGGTAGGTGTTCACCTGGTGCGCGTCCCCGAGGCTCACCGCGGCCCGGGACAGCAGCTCGGCACGCTCGTCGTGCGCCGACAGCGCCTCCAGCCACGAGCGCTCGGTGTCGGAGCGCGAGGCCTCCAGCTCGGCCTCACCGGGGCCCCCTCGGGCCAGGGAGTCCAGCTCCTCGCGCACCCCCGCCTCGACCTGCGCAGGGTCGACCCCCTCCGAGACGTCCAGGATCAGCAGCCCCAGGGAGGCACCGTCCACCAGTCCCAGGGCCGCGGCGTGGCACCCGCTGACGGTCTCGTCCCGACGGAGCAGCCGCTGGTGCAGCCGCGAGACGTCCAGCGAGGCCAGGGCGTCGAGCGCCATCGCGCAAGGAAGGTAACGGGGGTCGGTCACGGGAGGGAGGCGGAAGGTCAGGTAGAGCCTGTCCGAGGGCACGTCCTCGACCAGGTCGAGGTCGACCGGGTCCGTGAGGGGTCCGAGGGCGGCGCTCGGCGTCGGGCGCTCGCCGGTGGCGTCGCGCAGGTGGCCGAGGTAGTGGTCGGCCCGGTCCACCACCTGCGCGGGATCGACGTCCCCGACGACGGTGAGCGTGGTCGTACGTGGTCCGTAGTGCGTCCGGTAGAAGGCGTGGACGTCCGACAGGTCGGCGGCGAGCAGGTCGTCCATCTCGCCGATCGTGGTGTGGT
>DATISK010000251.1:0-3182 GCA_035581545.1 Ornithinimicrobium sp.
GGCACCGACGTCGTCCGGCAGGCGGTCGGCCCCACCGAGCAGACCGACCGTGGCCACCGTTCCGCCGTGCTCGCCGAGCTCACGCGGCGGCTGCGGGACGAGGGGCTCACGGTCGTCGAGGGGATGGGCCACGGCCCGCACGCCCTCGACGTGGCGGTCGCCGCGGGGGAGGGGCGGGACAGGCACGGCGTCCGGATGGCCGTGGCCGTCGAGAGCGACGTCTCCCCGCAGGCCGCGCGGGACGAGCCCGGTCGCGACGACGTCCGCCTGCGGCACGAGCAGCTGACCCGGATGGGATGGGTCCCGCTGCGGGTGCGCGGCACGGATGTCTTCACCGACCCGGCCCGCGAGGTGGCCCGGGTGCTCGAGGCCCTGCGGGAGGCGCAGCGCCGTGGGGTGGCGGGCCCGTCGGTCCCCGACCCGGAGGACGGCGGGGAATGAGCGGGTCCGGGCCGCGGGGCGCCGGCCGGCGTCGCCGGCACCGGCGGGTGGACGCTCCGGCGACCCGTGCCGGGACCGACGGCTCGGACGACCTGCCCGGCCCGGACCGCACCGGGGGCGTGGACCCGGAGACCCGCCCGGGCAACACCCCCACCGCCGGCGAGGCCCGGGGTGCCCTCGGCGCCCGGGACGCGTGGATCGTGGCGCAGCGACCGCCGCACTGGGACTGACGCGCCGGGACCGTGGGCGGCCCCGCCGGTCTCAGAGGGTGCCGTCGGTGCGACGGGCGGCCAGCAGGTCGCGGATCTCGCGGAGGGTGGCGATCTCCTCGGAGACCTCCTCCGGCTCCTCCTTGCCGCGCATGCGCAGCTCGTTGAACGTGTTCATCGGGACGACGAGCACGAAGTAGACGACCAGCGCGGTGAGCAGGAAGACGATGACGGCGTTGATGATCGCCGCGAAGTCCATGTAGGTGTTCGGGTTGTCGGCGATGACGCGGAAGCCCAGGCCCTCCGCCTCGGCGCCGCCCATGGCGTTCAGCAACGGGGTGACCAGGCTGGAGACGACCTGCTCCACGACGGCCGCGAACGCCGCGCCGATGACCACGGCGACGGCCAGGTCGATGACGTTGCCCCGCATGATGAATTCCTTGAAGCCCTTGAGCACGGCGGTGTCCTTTCGTGCGGACGCAGGGCAGCACCCGTCGCGTCCGGAGGTGGTGGGAGTCGGGGGGCGCGGCCCTCGCGCCTCTGCCCGCCGCGGATCCTAGCAACTCGGGGGTGCCGGCCACACCCTCACGGGTGGGGCCGACGGGCGCCGGCCCGCCCCGCTCACGGGGTCCGGAGGGCGACGTGGACCCCGCCGCCCAGGGGGTCCGTCCCCTGGGCGGCCAGGGCGCCGGCCTCCTCGTCCGCCACGGCCACCCAGGCGCCACCCGGCTCGCCGGGACCCACCGCCAGGACGAGGACCCCGCGGGCCAGGACGCCTCCGTCCACCGAGGAGCGCAGGTCCACCCGGTCGCCCCCGCCGAGCGCGGCGGTGACGGCGGCGTCGCCGACGGGCACCCACACGGCGACCGTCCCGGCCGGCAGCCCGGTCGTCAGGTCGGACGCCCGCACGTCGTGCCGGGTCAGGACCTCCCCGGGGGACAGGACGGAGGAGGCCGACCGGCCCAGGACCTCGCGGACGTCCCTCAGGGACCCCTCGGGCAGGGCCGAGCCCGGGACCTCCCGGACGGCGACGAGCGTCTCGTCCAGCGGCGTCCCCACGGCCACGTGCTCGACCGCGACGATGGCCGCCACCGCGTCGGGCACCGGGCGGGAGACGGCCAGGTGGGCCAGGACGCCCACGGCCAGGGCAGCCAGGCCGGCCGAGGCCCACCGCCGCAACCGGGGTCCGGCCCACCTCCGGGCCCGGTCGACGCGTCGCGCGGGGCGACCGGGCGGGCCGGGACGGGCACGCGAGGTCGGGGAGGGACGGGGGCGCGAGGTCGGAGCGGGGGAGGGGTCGAGCACGCACGGAGACTAGGTGCGGGACCCCATACCTCCGGAAGGGGTCAGGCGCTGCCGGTGGAGGAGGAGCTCGCCCCGCCGGAGGATGTGGACGACGGGCCGTCCTTCCCCGTGGACGAGGTCTTCCCGGCCGCGGCGGAGCCGGCGCCGGACGAGCCGGAGCCCTTCTCGGAGGAGCCCGTCCCCGTGCTGGCGGCGTCCTTGCCCGACGGGGAGGAGGACGAGCCGGACGAGGAGCCGGAACGGGAGTCGGTGCGGTAGAACCCGGACCCCTTGAAGACGACCCCGACCGCGCTGAAGACCTTGCGCAGGGAGCCGCCGCAGCTGGGGCACTCGGTCAGGGCGTCGTCGCTGAACGCCTGCTGGATGTCGAAGGCGTGTCCGCAGTCCTTGCACGCGTACGAATAGGTGGGCACGAGGGGAGATTCTACGTGCCCTCCCGACTCCCTCCGTCCGCGTGACCTAGTCTGGAGCGCGTGTCCCGACCCGTGTGGCAGCGCGTGGCCGTGCCGTTGGTGGCGATCCTCGTGGTCGTCGTCGTGGCCACGGCCGTGCTGGGCGTCGGGCTGACCCGCCGGGCGTTCCCGCAGACCACGGGCGAGCTGGAGGTCGCCGGACTGTCCGCGCCGGTCGAGGTCGTCCGCGACGAGCTGGGCGTGACCCACCTCTACGCCGACACCGCCGCGGACCTGTTCACGGCCCAGGGGTTCACCGCCGCGCAGGACCGCTTCTTCCAGATGGACCTGCGCCGGCACGTGGTCAGCGGTCGGCTGGCCGAGCTGGTCGGCGAGGCCGGCGTGGAGACCGACGCCGTCATCCGCACCCTCGGGTGGCGCCGGGTGGCCGAGCAGGAGCTGGCCCTGCTCGACCCGACGGTGCGCGGCTACCTGCAGGCCTACGCCAACGGGGTGAACGCCTACATCGACCAGCAGGTCTCGCCCTCCCGGATGGGTCTGGAGTACGTCGTGCTCGCCCGGTCGGCCCCCGACTACCAGGTGCGTCGCTGGGACCCCGTCGACTCCCTGGCCTGGCTCAAGGCGATGGCCTGGGACCTGCGCGGCAACTACGAGGACGAGCTCGCCCGGGGTCGGCTCGTGGGCCAGGTGCCGCTGCCGCAGCTGGGTGAGCTCTACCCCGACTACCCGGTCTCGGAGCACCCGCCGATCCTCTCCCCGGGCGAGTGGTCCCCCGAGGAGCGGTCCGGCCCCTCCGACGCCGACTCCCGCGGGG
>DATISK010000252.1:0-5492 GCA_035581545.1 Ornithinimicrobium sp.
TCTTCGCGGTGCTGCTGGCCCTGCCGCTCGCAGTCCCCAGCTATGTCGCCGCCTTCACCTGGGTGTCCGTCGCCGACCTGTGGGCGGCCGACCCCGGCACCCGGTTCGAGGGGTTCACCGCCGCGGCGGTCGTGCTGACGCTCTACACCTACCCCTACGTCTACCTCCCGGTCGCAGCCGCCCTCGTCCGCGTGGACCCCAGCCAGGAGGAGGTCGCCCGGTCCCTCGGCCGCGGCCCGTGGAGCACCCTGACGACCGTCACCCTGCCGCAGGTGCGGCCCGCGATCGCCGGCGGGGCGCTGCTGGCCTCCCTCTACGTGCTCGCCGACTTCGGCGCCGTGTCGATCCTGCGCGTGGACACCTTCACCCGGGCGATCTTCACCGCGTTCAACGCCGGCTTCAACCGGACCATGGCCCTCACCCTGGCGACCCTCCTGGTCCTGATCACCCTGGTCATCCTCTGGGGCGAGGGCCGGACCCGCAGGGCGGGGGCCCGCTTCTCCTCCCCGCGCGTCGTCCGCCCCGCCCGGGCGCTGGACCTGGGGGGATGGCGCTGGCCCGCGCTGGCCGGGCTGGTCGGCGTCGTCCTGGCCGCCCTGGGCGTGCCGGCCCTGTCGCTGCTGCGGTGGATCGGGGACGGGACCTCGGGGGCCCAGGCGCAGGAGCGCCTCGCCGAGGCCGCGGTGGGTTCGCTCAGCGCCGCCGGCGCCGGCGCCCTGCTGACGATGGCGCTCGCCCTGCCCGTGGGCATCCTCGCCGCCCGCCACCCGGGGCGACTCTCCGCGGCGCTCGAGCGCGCGGCATACCTGGCGCACTCCCTGCCGGGCGTCGTCGTCGGCCTGTCGCTGGTGTTCTTCGGCGTCACCGTGGCGCTGCCGTTCTACCAGACCACCTGGCTGCTGGCGCTGGCCTACGCCACCCTCTTCCTGCCCCTCGGGGTCAGCGCGGTGGCCTCGGCCGCCGGGCAGGCGCCGCCGTCCCTGGAGGAGGCCGCGCAGGCGTTGGGCACGACGCCGGCAGCGGTGTTCCGGCGGGTCACCCTGCCGCTGACGCTGCCCGGCATCGGGGCCGGGGCGGCGCTGGTCTTCCTCACCGCGATGAAGGAGCTGCCGGCGACCCTGCTGCTGCGGCCCACGGGCACCGAGACCCTGGCGACCCGGCTGTGGAGCGCCACGGCCGTCGGCCGCTACGCCGAGGCCGCCCCCTACGCGCTGGTCCTGGTGGCGCTGGCGGCGATCCCCACCTGGCTCATCACCCGACGCAGCGGCATCCTGCCGGCCGTCGCACCGGGGGCGCGGGTCACCGAGGTGGAGGAGCTGGAGGAGGCGGAGGTCGATCTCGTGAGAGGCATGCAACCATGAACCTGACCATGACGACGTCCACGACCCGCACCCCGGCCGCCGCCCGTGCGGCGGCCCACGCCGTGGAGATCGTCGGCGTGAGCAAGCGGTTCGGCGACGTCGTCGCGCTCGACGAGGTCTCCCTGCAGCTGGACTCCGGCGAGTTCCTCGCCGTCCTCGGCCCCTCCGGTTGCGGCAAGACGACCCTGCTGCGCTGCATGGCCGGCTTCGAGCGGATCGACAGCGGGCGGATCGCCCTCGACGGCCGCGCGGTCGCCCTGCCCGGCATCCACCTGCCCCCGCACCGTCGCCAGGTCGCCGTGGTCCCGCAGGAGGGGGCCCTCTTCCCGCACCTGTCGGTGGCCGAGAACGTCGGCTTCGGCCTGCCCCGCCGCGACCGTCGCCGGTCCGCCCGGATCGCCGAGTGCCTCGAGCTCGTCGGGCTCGCCGGGCTGGGTGCGCGGATGCCGCACGAGCTCTCCGGCGGGCAGCAGCAGCGGGTGGCGCTGGCCCGCGCCCTGGCGCCCCGGCCGCCGCTGGTGCTCCTCGACGAGCCGTTCAGCGCGCTCGACGCCTCGCTGCGGGTCGAGCTGCGCCGCGACGTGCGCCGGGCCCTGCACGAGGACGGCGCCACCGCCATCCTCGTCACCCACGACCAGGCCGAGGCCCTGTCGATGGCCGACCGGGTCGCGGTCATGCGCGACGGACGCGTCCGTCAGGTCGGGACGCCCGAGGAGGTCTACGGCACGCCGGTGGACGCCTGGGTCGCCTCGTTCGTCGGCGAGGCCGACCTGGTCGACCTGGTCGACGAGACCGCCACCGAGGTGCGCACCCCGCTGGGCCGGGTGGAGGTCCTCCCCGGCGTGCCGGGGGCGACCCGTGTCGTCGTGCGGCCCGAGCAGGTGCAGCTGGCCCCGGTCGACGACCCGGCCCGGCCCGCGCCGGAGGGGTCGGTCCGGGCACGGGTGCTGACGGTCGACTTCCACGGGCACGACGCGCTCGTGACGCTCGAGCTGGCCGGGGGGCTCACCGCCCAGGCGCGGACGGGCGCCTTCCCGCCGGCCGTGGGCGAGGCCGTCGCCGCGTGGGTCGACGGCCCCTGCCGGGCCGTCCCCGGGGCGGAGACGTGAGCCCCTCGGGCTCCTCCCGCGTCCGCGCCGGGCGGTCCGCCTGCGGCCCACGCCGCTGACCAGCAACACGTCGGGACCCGGTTCGCGGATCAGGCTCGCCCGGGGCCGGAGCGTCGGCGGGTGAGGCTCGCCCGGGCCCGGGCCCGGGCGCTCGGGCCGGGTGTCACGCCACCGCCGACCACGGCGTGGTCGGCACCGCCCTCCCGTGCGGCCGGCAGTGATCCGGAAGTGTCGATACCACGGAACCTCGTGGGTTCGGGGGAAATATCCCCCGCACCCACGCACTTGCGCTGCATCGACGACGGTCGTCCACGTCAGGCGAGACAGGCAAGGGCAGGCGAGACAGGCGAGGGCAGGCGAGACACGCAGGGGCGCGCGAGGGCGGACGATGGCGCACGAGAGCGGTCGAGGGCGGACGAGGTCGCAGGCTGCTCAGGTCCCCTCAACCGTCAGCCGGGCCACGTCGGCCACGACGTCGGCCAGCCGACCGGTGCGCCGGAGCACCTCCCGCTGCCGCGACGCCTCTCCGCCGCGCCGCAGGACCCGCCGCACCTCCTCCTCGACCAGCGCCAGGTCCCCGGCGGCCGCCAGCCCGGGACGCACGTGCTCGACCAGGTCCGTGAGCACCTGTTCCGCCGGCGCGAGCCGACCGGTGTCGGGGTGGACGAGGTCACCGGTGAGGCCGGCGCGAGATGCCTGCCACGTCGCCGCCCTGAGCATCGTGGTGTCCGCCAGGGGTCGGTCCCCCGGCACCGGCCGGTCCGCCCCCACGACCCCGCGCTCGGCGGCCGTCTCGACCAGCGCCCGCACGAGGACGGCCAGCAGCACCGTCACCCCGAGGTCGGGACAGACGTCGGCGACCCGGACCTCCACGGTCGACTGGTGGTCGGACAACCGGGCGTCCAGGTAGAGGCCTCCCCGGTCGAGGATCACACCGGTCTCCAGCAGACCGTCCACCAGGCTCCGGTAACCCTCGGCCGACCGCACCACGGGCGGCGGGCCGCCGGAGGGCCAGCGGGCCATCAGCTGCCAGCGGTAGCTGGCGTAACCGGTCTCCTCCCCTGCCGCGAACGGCGACCCGGCGGACAGCGCCAGCAGGGTCGGCAGCCACTCCCGCAGGCCGTCGAGGACGACTGCGCCCTCCTCGTCGTCGGCCACCTCGACGTGCACGTGGCAGGCGCAGGTCAGGTGCTGGCGGGCCAGCGCGCCGTAGGCGTCGACGATCCGCCCGTAGCGTTCGACCGGCCGAACGACGCCGTGCGTCGGCAGCGGCGAGGTGCTCAGCGCCGCGGGCGCAGCACCGTGCCGGGCGGCCCGGGCGGCAACCTCCCCCCGGAGGTCACGCAGGTCGGCGACCAGGCCCGCAGCACCCTGGTGCGGACGGCTGCGCGTCTCGATCATCTGCTCGAGGAACTCCCCGGTGATCTGGTCGTCGGTCTCCCGCAGGAGCTCCCCGGCCACGGGGAGCAGCTCGCCGGTGCGCACGTCGACCAGGAGGAACTCCTCCTCCACTCCGACGGTGCGCATCCGTCTAGTCTCCCCCGGCAGGTGCCCCCACCGCGTGCCGAAGCAGCCCGTGCAGGGTGACCAGCCCGTCGCGCGAGAGCACCGACTCGGCATGACCCTGGATCGTGGCGACCCCGCGGCCACGCAGCGCGACGACGCCCTGCCCGTCCTCGTGGAGCGCCACCTCGAGGTCGCGGCCCGCCAGGACCGGGGCCGTCCCCGTCGGCCGCGCGACGAAGGTGTTGTAGAACCCGATCAGCCGCCGCTGCCCCCACAGGTCGACCGGCAGCTGGACGCCCTGGTTGGGCCGCTCCAGCACCGAGATCTCCAGTCCCGCCAGGTCGCAGAGCACCTGGTGGGACAGGCACACCGCCAGCAGCGGCCGGTCGGCCTCCAGCCGCGCCAGGGCCAGCTCGCGCAGCCGCGCGATCCGCGGGTCGTCCTGCCGCGTCGGGTCGCCCGGGCCGGGACCGAGCAGCAGCAGGTCCACCCCCTCACCGAGCGCGTCCTCGACGTGCACGTCCTCCCAGCGGCGGACGACGGCGACCATCCCCACGTGCCGCACCATGTGGGCCAGCATCTGCGTCCAGGTGTCCTCGGCGTCCACCACCAGCACCCGCCTGCCCACCAGGTCGGGGTCGGGCCGCACCTCCTGGGGGGAGAGCCAGAAGGGGGAGAGCGTCTCGTTGCGCGCGGCCAGCGCCTGGGCGACGCCGGGCAGGGACGCGAGCTGCACCGCATACCCTCCTCCCCGGCGCTCGCGCAGGCCGAGCGCGGCGAGCATGCCGCGGGCCTTGGCGCTGGTCTCCTCCACCTCCGAGCGCGGGTCGGAGTGCCGCACGAGGGTGGCGCCGGCGCTGACCGTGATCGTGCCGGCGTCGTCGACGTGGGCGGTGCGGATGAGGATCGGCGCGTCCAGCCGCTCCCCGCCCTCCTCGTCGAGGTCGACGAGGGCGAGCACCCCGGAGTAGTAGCCGCGGCCACCCGGCTCGTGCCGCCGGATCACGCTGCAGGCGTTCTCCATCGGGGACCCGGTGACCGTCGGCGCGAACATGGTGGCGCGCAGCACGTCCCGCACGTCGGTCTCGCTGGAGCCGTCGAGGAGGTACTCGGTGTGCGTCAGGTGGGCCATCTGCTTCAGCAGCGGGCCGGTGATCCGGCCCCCGTCGGAGCAGATCTGGGCCATCATCTTCATCTCCTCGTCGACCACCATGAAGAGCTCCTCGGTCTCCTTGGTGTCCTGGATGAAGTCGGTGAACGCCGCCGTCACCACGCTGCCGTCCGGATCATCGCCGCGCGGGTGGCGGAAGGTGCCGGAGATCGGGTTCATCCACACCCGGCCGTCCTTGACGCTGACGTGCCGCTCGGGGGTGGCGCCGACGAGCGTGTGCCCGGGCGTGTGCACCGCAAAGCTCCAGTAGGCGCCCCGCTCGTCGGTCAGCAGCGTCCGCAGCCAGGTCAGCGCCGCCAACGCCGGGTCGGTCGTGGTGCGGCACAGGACATCCCGCCGGATGAC
>DATISK010000253.1:0-2389 GCA_035581545.1 Ornithinimicrobium sp.
CCGGCGCCCTCCGGGCGCACGGTGGCCGTCACCGGCGCCAGCGGGCTCATCGGGTCCGCGCTGTCGCAGACGCTGCTGGGGCGCGGCGACCAGGTGGTCCACCTGGTCCGCCGCGCCCCGCGCGCGTCCGGGCACCCCGGCCTGCCGGGCGGGGTCGCCGAGCGGGCGTGGCAGCCCGGGGCCGACCTGCCCGCCGAGGTGCTCGACGGCGTCGACGCCGTGGTGCACCTGGCCGGTGCGGGCATCGGGGACAAGCGGTGGACCGCGTCCCGCAAGAAGCTCCTCGTCGACTCGCGGGTGGCCGGCACGGGCACGATCGCCCGGGCGGTGGCCGCGCGCCCCGAGGGCGAGCGTCCGCGCCTGCTGTCCGCCTCGGCGGTCGGCTACTACGGCGACCGGGACGACGACGTCCTCACCGAGTCGAGCGACCAGGGCGAGGGTTTCCTCGCCGGCCTGTGCCACGACTGGGAGGCCGGTACCTGGGCGGCCGAGCAGGCGGGCGCACCGGTGGCGCACCTGCGCACCGGGATCGTGCTCACCCGTCGCAGCGGTGCCCTGGCCAAGCTGATGCCGCTGGCCCGGCTGGGACTGGCCGGTCCGCTCGGGGGCGGGGACCAGTTCTGGTCCTGGATCACGCTGCACGACCACGTCCGCGCGATGGTCTTCCTGCTGGACCACCCGACCGTGACCGGGCCGGTGAACCTCACCGGGCCCCACCCGGACACCCAGGCCGACGTCGTCCGCGCCCTGGGCCAGCAGCTGGGCCGACCGGCCGTCGTGCCCGTGCCCTCCTTCGCGATGCACCTGGTGCTCGGCGAGCTGGCCGGGGAGATCCTCTACAGCCAGCGGGCGCTGCCCACCGTGCTCACCGGTGCCGGGTTCGCCTGGCACCACCCGGACCTGACCTCGGCCATGGCCTGGGTGGGCTCCGAGGGCAAGGAGTTCGACCCGCCGACCGACCCGGTCCCACCGGCCGGCTCCGCACCGCCCGACGACTCCGTCCCCCCGGGCGAGCCGGCACCCCGCGAGCCCGTCGCCCCGTAGCCGCCTCCCCTCCCCCGGTCGACGCGCCGACCGTTCACCGCGCCGACGTCGGCTCCCAGGACCACAGGAGCCACAGGTCGCCGACGCGGGCCAGCTCGACGTCGACGCGTTCGGTGCTGGCCGCCACCGGGTCCAGCCGCCGTCCCTGGCCGTCGCGTCCCTGCAGCGCAGCCCGGGAGATGGTGGCGCGCAGGACGAGGCGGTCGACCTCCTCGGCCTGCCCCCCGGCCTCGACCGTGGCCTCCTCCACCCGGAAGGTCACGTCCGGGTAGCGCACGCCCGACTCCCGCAGCCGGACCAGCTGCTCGGTCTCGGCCACCTCGGCCGGTGAGTCCGGGGCCACCACGCCGGCCAGCAGGACGTCGTCGGCCCGTTCCCACGCCTCCCCCCGGGCGTCCAGCAGGTCCTGCAGCACCTGGGCCATGTCGTCGTCCTGCGGGGCGACGGGCGGGGTGGGCCCAGAGGCACCGCCGTCGGCCGTGCCGGTGCCCTCCCCCTCGTCTGCCCGGTCGCCCTCCGCGTCCCCCGCTCCGCTGGTCCCCGTGGTCCTTGTGGTCGCCGTGCCCGTCGTGGTCGCCGTGGTCTCCGTGTGGCCGTCGTCCAGGACGCGCTGCGGACGGGCGTCCGGGGCCTGCGGGCCGGGGAGCTGGGCGCGCACGACGGCGAGGGCCCCCACGACGAGCAGCAGCGAGGCGACGACCAGCACGACGGGCACCAGCATCGCGCGGGACCCTGACGCCCTCCGCCGTCGGTGCGTCCCCGCGCCCCCCGCCCGAGGGCCCTCCTCCGGCCCGGTGTCCAGGTCGGCCCGGGCCTCGCTCCGCAGCCGTTCGGTCAGGCCGTGCGCCGGGTCGGCGTCCGGTGCGACCTCGATCGGCTCGGGCGTCGCGCACGCCAGCAGGGCCAGCGCCACCTCCTCGGCGTCCGGCCGTGCCTCCGGGTCGGGTGCCATGCACCGCAGGACCAGGTCGGCCAGCCCGGGAGGCAGGCCGGGGGCCTGCTCGGTCAGCTCGCCCCTGTCGTAGGGCGGACCCGGCGGCCCTCCGGCCAGGCAGCGCCACGCCAGCGCCCCCAGCTGGTAGACGTCCGACTCCGGCGTCGCGGAGAACCCCTCGACCACCTCCGGGGCGACCATGCCCTCGGCAGCCCCCGTGCCGAGGCTCGGCCCCGGGCCCTCCCCCGTGATCCGGGCCGCACCCAGGTCGCCCAGCACCGGCATCCCGTCCCGCAGGAAGAGCACGTTGCCGGTCGACAGGTCGCCGTGGACCACCCCGGTCCCGTGCAGGTCGGCCAGGGCACCGGCCACCGGCTGCAGGGCGGTCACCAGCTCACCGGCCGAGAGGAT
>DATISK010000254.1:0-2316 GCA_035581545.1 Ornithinimicrobium sp.
CGCTGCCCCGCAGGTCGGTCCCGCGCAGATCGGCCCCCGACAGGTCGGCCTCGACCAGGCGCAGCCCGGTGAGGGACTGCTCGCGCAGATCCGCGTCCACGAGCGAGACGCCCCACCACGAACCGCTCCTGACCGTGACCGGCTTCCAGGAGCAGGCGGCGAAGATGCTGCCGTCCCAACGGCAGCCGTCGAGCGTGGCGTCGAAGAACGAGCAGGCGGTGAACGTGCACGCGACGAACGAGCTCTGCTCGACGGTTGCGGCGTTGAACCGGACCCGGTCGAACGTGCACTCGTGGAACCTGCACCCCTGCACGACCGCCTCGGTGAGATCGACGTCGACGAACGCGCAGCCCTGCCACGAGCGGTCGAGCAGGTGCGCGGCGTACCAGTCCTCGTCCACGACCCGCACGTCCAGCTGGGTGGCCGGGGACGGGGGTGGCTCCGCTCTGGTCATCGGTCCATCCTGCACCGGCCGACCGGTCGACGCGCGGTGGTCGGGGACACTGTGCCGATGAGTGCGACGACGACCGGGCTGGTGCTGGCGGCGGGGGAGGGGCGCCGCTACGGCATGCCCAAGGCCCTGGTCACCGATGAGGGCGGTCCATGGGTCCACCGGGCGGTCCGTGCCCTGCTCGAGGGAGGGTGCGGCGACGTCGTCGTCGTGACCGGCGCCCGGGCGGAGGAGGTCGAGCAGATCCTGGCCCAGATGCCCGAGTGGGCGCAGGGTCGGGTCGACGTCTCGCGGTGCGGCACCTGGCAACGGGGTATGGGGTCCTCCCTGCGGTCCGGCCTCACGTCGCTGGTGACCCGTGGACGGACGGTCCCCCGGCGCGCGGTGGTCCACCTCGTCGACCTCCCCGATGTCGGTGCTCCCGTGGTGGCGCGCCTGCTCGGGGAGGCCGCGAGCAGCGCGCCGCCGGCCGACCAGGTGGCCCGCGCCGCCTACGGGGGACGGCCCGGGCACCCGGTGGTCCTGGGCCAGCGGCACTGGGAGGGGGTCCTCGGCCGGACGGGCGGGGACGCGGGGGCCCGCACCTACCTGCGCCGGGTGCAGCCGCTCCTCGTGGAGTGCGCGGACCTGGCGACGGGGGAGGACGTCGACGAGCCACGGTGACCAGCGGGTGCCGACGACCAGGTCCCCAGGACCGCGTGCCGGGGCCGCGTGGACCGGGACGACGTCCACCCGAGGACCCGGGTGGACGCTGCCTCGGCGCGTCGGTCATGCTCGGCCCATGCAGCACACCGACGTCCTGGCCGATCCGCAGGCCCTCGCCGAAGCGCTGGCCACGACCGGTTACCTCACCGACGAGGGCCTGGCCACCGTCACCTGGCTGGCGCACACCCTGCAGCGGCCGCTGCTGCTGGAGGGGGAGCCCGGGACCGGCAAGACGGCCCTGGCGGAGGCGATGGCCCAGCTGCGGGGGATCCCGCTGGTGAGGTTGCAGTGCTACGAGGGCATCGAGGCCAGCCAGGCCCTCTACGACTGGGACTTCCCGCGTCAGATCCTGCACCTGCGGGTGGTCGAGGCCGCGGCGGTGGCCGACCCGGGGCGCACGGTCGGGGACGTGCAGGAGCTGGAGCACGAGCTCTTCGACGAGCGCTTCCTGCAGGCCCGGCCCGTCCTGCGCGCCCTCCAGGAGGCACCCTGCGTCCTGCTCGTCGACGAGATCGACCGTGCCGACGACGAGTTCGAGGCGTTCCTCCTCGAGGTGCTGTCCTCGTGGTCGGTGTCCATCCCCGAGCTGGGGACGATCCGGGCCACGGAGCCGCCGTTCGTCGTCCTCACCTCCAACCGGACCCGCGAGCTCCACGACGCGCTCAAGCGTCGGTGTCTGTACCACTGGATCGAGCACCCCGGCCTGGACCGGGAGCTGGCCATCGTCCGGGCGCGCCTGCCGGAGGTGGACGAACGCCTGGCCGCGGAGGTGGTCGGGGTGGTGCAGCGGCTGCGGGCGGAGGCGGACCTCGTCAAGCCGCCCGGGGTCGCCGAGACGCTCGACTGGGCCCGGGCCCTGCACGCGCTCGGCGCCAGCACGCTGGACCCGCAGGTGGCGTCGGCGACGCTGGGTGCGGCGATCAAGTACCGCGAGGACGCCGAGCGGGTCCGCGCATCCCTGGACCGGATGCTGGCCGGATGACCGACTCCGCAGGGTGGGACATGGGTCAGGTGCTGCTCGGCTTCGCCCGCGCCTGCCGGAGTGCCGGGCTGCCGGTGACCGCCGACCGCGAGCGCACCTTCCTCCAGGCGTGCGCCGCGGTCGGCCTCGAGCGTCGGGACGCCGTGTACTGGGCCGGGCGGGGCACCCTGACCGCCTC
>DATISK010000255.1:0-8332 GCA_035581545.1 Ornithinimicrobium sp.
CCCGACCGCGCCGGGGCCGCCCGAGCCGGGTCCGACCGAGCCGGGTCCGACCGAGCCGGCGCCCACGGAGCCGGGTCCGACCGAGCCCCAGCCGACCGAGCCGGAGCCCACGGAGCCGGGTCCGACCGAGCCCCAGCCGACCGAGCCGGGTCCGACCGAGCCCCAGCCCACGGAGCCGACAGATGGTCAGATCAAGACCTGGCCCGTCGGTGGCGTGCAGACCGGTGGTGAGCCCGGGAACGGGATGAACGGGCTGCTCCTGACCGCCGGACTTCTTGCCATCGCCGTCGGCCTGGGCGGGCTGGTCCTCACCCGCCCCGCCAGTTCGCCGCGGTTGATGTGACCGCACGGCACCGCGCCCCAGGCCACAGTCGCCACCTGGCGACTGTGGCCTGCTGGGTCCTGCTCGCCCTGGGCCTGACCGCGGTTGCCGTCGCCCAGGGTCCGGCGAGGATCCAGGCCGCCCTGTCCTCGCCCGCCTCGGCCGCCGCCCACACCCCGTCCCGTCCCGAGGGGCCCACCAGCTCGGCGTCGTCCGTGCCCTCACCGCCCCCGGCCCCGCGGGCGGGGACAGAGGCCCGGCCGCTCGGGGGCGAGGTCGAGGCCGCGCCGCCGGTGCAGGAGCAGAGGCTGCCGGGCCCGGGCCCGGAGGAGGATCGAGGTCCGTCCCCCGCTGCGGCAGCGCGCCCGGTCGGCTCGACCCCCACCGAGGCGGCCGCCGAGGTCGAGACAGGGCCTCCCTCGACGATCTCCGTGCGGGACATCGGGGTGGAGTCGGTCCTGCAGCCCCTCGGCCTGAACGCCGACGGCAGTCTCGAGGTCCCCGCGGTCGGACCGCGGTACGACCAGGCGGGGTGGTTCACCGGGTCGCCCCGGCCCGGGGAGGTCGGGCCCGCCGTCGTGCTCGGCCACGTCAACGGCGCCGGCGGCGCCCCGTCCGTCTTCGCCCGACTGGCGGAGCTGGGGACGGGGCAGCGCGTCACCGTCGGCCGCGACGACGGGTCGCAGGCCCACTTCGAGGTCTACCGCGTGGAGCAGTACCCCAAGGACTCCTTCCCCACGGCGGCGGTGTACGGCGACACGTCCGGACCGGAGCTGCGGCTGATCACCTGCGCCGGCACGTGGGACCCCGGGACCGGGCACTACCGGGACAACACGGTGGTCTACGCACGCCTCGTCATCGAGGGATGACGTGATGGGCGCTGAGTCAGTCTGGCTGCTGGTCGGCCTCGCGGTGCTCGCCCTCTTCCGGCTGGCGGTGGGCATCCGGCGCGCACGCGCGACCCTGCTCGGCATCGACCGGGTTCTCGACGCCCGGCCGGACGGGGAACGCCTGGACGTCCCGCGCACGCCCTCCGTCGGGGTGCTGGGCGGTCACCGGCCCCGTCCGGTCGGGGGCGCCGTGCCGGGCACGTAGCCGCGCTCCTTGTCGACCACGTTGACCAGGGGGTCTCCGTCCAACCAACGGCGGGCGTTGGCGACGAACTGCTCGGCGAGCGTGTCCCGCCAGCCGAGGACGTCGCCGGACATGTGCGGCGAGACGACGACGCCCGGTGCGTCCCAGAAGGGGGAGTCGGCGGGCAGGGGCTCGGTGGCGAACACGTCCAGCGTGGCGCCGTCGAGCCGGCGACCGCGCAGCGCTTCCAGGAGGTCGTCCTCGACCACGGTGGCGCCCCGCCCGATGTTGACCAGGTGGGCCGTCGGTGGCAGGGCCGCCAGCACCTCCCGGTCGATCAGGCCCCGGGTGCGGTCGGTCAGGGGTGCGGCGTTGACGAGGTAGTCGGCCCGCCCGACGTGCCGGGCGAGCTCGTCGCTGTCGACGACGTCCCCGAGGTCCGGGTCGCCCTCGCGGGCGCGGCTGCCGGCCGAGACGACCTCCATCCCGACGGTGCGCAGGAGCAGCGCGATCTCCCGGCCGATCCCCCCGGTCCCCACGACCACGACCCGCGCGCCGCGCACGGACCGGGTCTCGCGGTGGCGCCACTCCCGCGCGCGCTGCAGGTCGGCGGACTCGTGGACCCGCTTGGCGTGGGCCAGGACCGCGGCCAGCACGTATTCGGCGATGGGCCGGTCGAAGACACCGCGGGCGTTGGTCACCGTGACCGCCGACGTGCGCAGCCCGTCGAAGAGGAGGGTGTCCACCCCCGCCGCGGCGACGTGGATCCACTCCAGGTCGACGCAGTGCTCCCAGACGTCCTCCACGGCCGAGGAGAAGAAGTCCCACAGGAACAGCGCCCGGGCGCCCCGCACCGCCTCGGCCAGCTGGTCCTCGGTGGCGATCCGCAGCTGCACCCTGCCGGCCAGCTGTCCCAGCTGCGGCGGGACGTCCGTCGCGGACGCGCACAGGACGGCCAGGACGGGTGGTGTGCTCACCCGGTCAACGTAGAAACAGCCTGTCTGATTGTCAACAATCCAGATGAGGGTGCACGATGGGCGCATGCCCTGGCCCGGTGACGGAACCCCTGACGACCCGACGGACATCGAGTCCCGACCCTTTCCGCGCGCGGAGTACGTCGACCGGCTGCAGCGGGTCCAGGAGGTGATGGCCCGCCGGTCCCTGTCCGCCCTGGTGGTCGTGGATCCGGCCAACCTCTACTACCTGACCGGCTACAACGCCTGGTCCTTCTACATGCCCCAGTGCCTCGTCGTGCCCGCCCACGGCGACCCGCACCTGTTCACCCGGGCGATGGACGCGCAGGGGGCGCACTACACCGCATACCTCCCCCCGGCCCAGATCCACGGCTATCCCGAGGACCTGGTGCACCGCCCCGACGTCCACCCCTTCGGGTGGATCGCGGATCGCGCCCTGGAGGTCGGACTCCTGCAGGACTCCCCCGACGCGCAGGTGGCCGCGGAGACGGACGCCCACTACTTCTCGCCCCGCGGCTACCTCGCCCTGCTCTCCCGGCTGGGGCGGGCGCGGCTGCTGGACAGCCACGAGCTCGTCAACTGGGTCCGGGTGGTCAAGTCGCCCCTGGAGCAGGACAAGCTGCGCGTCGCCGGCGAGATCGCCCAGCAGACGATGCGGATCGCCGTCGACAGCATCGAGCCGGGCCGTCGCCAGTGCGACGTGGTCGCCCAGATCCAGTACTCCCAGGCGCTCGGGGCCCGCAAGCTCGGCGGCGACTACCCGGCGATCGTGCCCATGCTGCCGACGGGGGAGACCGCCGGCACGCCCCACCTGACGTGGAGCGACCTGCCCCTGCGGGCGGGGGAGGCGACGACCATCGAGCTGGCGGGGGTGCACCACCGCTACCACGTGCCGCTGGCCCGCACGGTCAGCCTCGGGCGGCCGCCGCACGAGCTGGACCGCTGCGCCGGGGCCGTCACCGAGGGTCTCCAGGCCGCGCTCGACCGGATGCACCCGGGTGTCGCCGCACGGGACGTGCACGCGGCGTTCACCGAGGTGATCGGTCAGTACGGCTACACCAAGGCCTCCCGCATCGGCTACTCCATCGGGATCGGCTACCCGCCCGACTGGGGCGAGCACACCATCAGCCTGCGCCCCGAGGAGTCGGCGGTGCTGCAGGAGGGCATGGCCCTGCACGTCATCCTCGGGATGTGGATGGACGGCTGGGGCTACGAGCTGTCCGAGTCGGTCCTGCTGCGCCACGACGGCCCGGAACGGCTGGCCCCGCTGCCCCAGGAGCTGGTCGTGAAGATCTGACCCGGCCACGCCATACCCCGCACCGCCAGCGCCAGGCCGCGGGGACCCATCGAGAAGGAGAGGGCCCACCATGACCACCACCCCCACCACCACGACCGCGCTGCCCCTGGCCGCCCGCACCTCCGGCCTCGTCGGGTCGGTGATCGACTCCAGCACCTCGCTGCTGGCGACCCAGACGCACGACATCGTCCGCTTCGCGATGGGCAGTCCGGCGCGCGAGGCCATCCCCGCCGCCATCCTCGCGGAGGTGGGCAGGGAGGCGATCGGGGCGGACGCCCCCGACGCGTTCGACTACGCCGCCACCGAGGGCGACCCGGCGCTGCGCGAGGCGCTGCTGGACATGCTCGAGGGGACCACGGACGCCACCACGCCGGAGCGGCTGACGATCACCTCCGGCGGCATGCAGGGGCTGGACCTGGCGTGCAAGCTGTTCGTCGACCCCGGGGACCTCGTCGCGGTCGAGTCGCCGACCTACACCAACGGCAGCGGCACGGCCCTGTCGTACCAGGCCGATCTGCTCGAGGTGCCGGTCGACCGGGACGGCATGCAGGTCGCGCTGCTGCGGGAGGAGGCCGAGCGGCTGGGACGCCGGCCGAAGGTGATCTACGCCATCCCGACCTTCCAGAACCCCTCCGGCGCGACGATGACGCTCCAGCGCCGTCGCGAGCTGCTCGAGCTGGCCCACGAGTGGGGCAGCGTCGTCATCGACGACGACCCCTACGGGATGCTGCGCTTCGCCGGCGAGTCGCTCCCCAGCCTGCACGAGCTCGCCGACGGGGACCCGCTGGTGTTCTCGGTGCGGACCTTCTCCAAGATCGTCGCGCCCGGCCTGCGCGTGGGGTGGGTGGACACCGATCCCTCGCTCCAGCCGCTGCTCATCAACGCCAAGCAGGCCATGGACACCTGCACCAACCTGCCCATGCAGCGGCTCGTCGCGGCCTTCCTGCGCGGTGGCCACCTGCAGGCCCACCTGGTCGAGCAGCGCCAGCAGTACCGCCTGCGCAAGGAGGCCATGCAGGCCGCGCTCACCGAGCACTTCGGCGACCTCGCCCGCTGGACCGATCCCGAGGGCGGGTTCTTCCTGTGGGTGACCTTCGACCCGGCGGTCGACACGCAGGCCCTGTTCCCGGTCGCGCTCGCCGAGGGCGTGGCCTACATCCCCGGCAACGCCTTCTCCCCGGGTGGACGGTTCCCCGACGCGCTGCGGCTGTGCTTCGCCTCGACGCCGCCGGACCGGATCGCCGAGGGGGTGCGCCGGCTGCGGGTGGCCGTGGACCGGCTGGCCCGCACGTGACGGTCTAGCATTGTCGACAATCGACGATCAGGGAGGGGCAGGCATGGCGGCGCAGGACGCGACGGCCACCGGCGGCGCCGACCCCGCCTCCCGGCTCACCCCCGTCGTGCAGGAGTCGACGCCGAGCATGATCGCCTCCCGGCTGCGGGAGGCGATCGCGGCCGGCGAGCTGGCGCCGGGCAGCCGCCTGAGCGAGGCTCGCCTGGCCGCCCGCCTCGGCGTGAGCAGGGGCCCCCTGCGGGAGGGTATGCAGCGGCTCACCCAGGAGGGGCTGCTCGTCTCCGTGCGCAACCGCGGGCTCTTCGTCACCGAGATGACGCCGGACAACATCGAGGACATGTACGTCGCGCGGCAGGCGGTGGAGCGGGCCGCCGCCCGCTGCGTGCTCTCCGCCGACCCGGCCGCCGCGGCCGCCGCGGGGGCCGAGCTCCTGCGGGTGGTCGACCGGATGGAGCGGGCGGCCCGGGCGGGAGACGGCAACCGGGTCGGCGAGACGGACGTGGAGTTCCACGAGCGGCTCGTCGCACTGGCCGGCAGCCCGCGGCTGTCCCGGATGCAGCGGACGCTGCTCACCGAGACCCGGATGTGCATCCACGCCCTGGAGGAGACCTACCCCGACCCGCTCGTGCGCGTCGAGGAGCACCGCACGATCGCCGAGGCGGTGCGCGACGGCCGCGCCGAGGAGGCCGACCGGCTGCTCATCGCGCACATGGTCGACGCCATCGACCGGCTGACCACCACCGGCCCGGGGGCCCGGCTGGCCGGGGCGGGGGACCGGGGGTGACCGTCGGTCGCCGCGCACAAGGGTCTTCGCCCCGGCCCGAGGGCCACGACGGGCGCGACGCCGGCGCTCAGGACAGGGCGATGCCGACGTACTTGGTCTCGAGGAACTCCTCGATCCCCTCGGCACCGCCCTCGCGGCCCAGGCCCGACTGCTTGATGCCGCCGAAGGGGGCGTAGGGGTTGGACACGACGCCCTGGTTGAGCCCCACCATCCCGCTCTCCAGGGCCTCGGCCACCCGCAGGGCCCGGCGCAGGTCGTTGGTGAAGACGTAGGAGACGAGACCGAACTCGGTGTCGTTGGCCAGCCTCACCGCCTCGTCCTCGGTCGTGAAGGGGGTCAGCGGCGCCACCGGCCCGAAGATCTCCTCGCCGGCCATCCGGGCGTCGGTCGGCACCCCGGTGAGCACCGTGGGACGGTAGAAGAAGCCCGGCCCGGCGACCGGCTCGCCGCCGGTCAGCACGGTGGCCCCCCGGTCGACCGCGTCCGCCACCAGCGAGCTCACCTTCTCCAGCCCGGCCTCGTCCACGAGGGGTCCGACGTCGACACCGTCCTGGGTGCCGTCGCCCACGCTGAGCGCCCCCATCCGTTCGGCGAGCCGGGAGCCGAACTCCTCGATCAGCGACTCGTGCACGTAGATCCGGTTGGCGGCGGTGCAGGCCTCGCCCATGTTGCGCATCTTGGCCTGCAGCGCCCCCGTGACCGCCTCGTCGAGGTCGGCGTCCTCGAACACCACGAGCGGGGCGTTGCCGCCGAGCTCCATCGAGGTGCGCAGCACCTTCTCGGCGCACTGCTCCAGCAGGATCCGGCCGACCTTCGTGGACCCGGTGAAGGACAGCTTGCGGGCCTTGCCCGAGCGGATCAGCGGCTCCATGGTGCCGCCCGCGTCCGTGGAGGTGATGCAGTTGACGACGCCGTCGGGCACGCCGGCCTCCTGCAGGACGTCCATCAGGGCCAGCATGGACAGCGGCGTCTGGTGCGCGGGCTTGACCACGCTGGTGCAGCCCGCGGCGAGGGCCGGGCCGAGCTTGCGGGTGCCCATCGCCATCGGGAAGTTCCACGGCGTGATGAGCAGGGACGGACCCACCGGCTGGCGGGCCACGAGGAAGCGGGCACCTCCCTGCGGCGCCGCCTGGTAGCCGCCGTCGATCCGCAGCGCCTCCGCCGCGAAGTGCCGCAGGAACTCGGCCGCGTAGGCGATCTCCCCGCGGGACTCCTTCAGCGGCTTGCCCATCTCGGTGGTCATCAGCAGCGCGAGGTCCTCGATCCGCTCGTGCAGGAGCCGGAAGGCGGTGGTGAGGATCTCGTGCCGCTCCAGGGCCGTGGTCGCGGCGAACGCCGGCTGGGCCAGGACCGCCGCGTCCAGCGCGGCCGCGGCGTCGGCCGGGGAGGCGTCGGCCACCCGGCAGATCTCCTCGCCGGTCGCCGGGTTGAGCACCGGGAAGGTCGCGCCGTCCTGCGCGTCGACCCACCGCCCGCCCACGAACAGCTGCCGGGGGACCTTCTCCACGACGGACCGCGTCATGATGTGCACCTTCCTCGTTGTCGCACCCTGAGATACGCTGATTGTCGACAATCTATCAAGGGAGGTCCAGACGTGGCGACGTTGTCACCGGTGCTCAAGCAGGCCACGGGCGTGATCGCGGCGAGGGGCGAGGGCGCGCTCCTCTTCGACGAGGACGACCGGCGCTACCTCGACTTCACGGCGGGGATCGGGGTGACCAGCACCGGCCACTGCCACCCGCGCGTGGTCGCCGCCGCCCAGGAGCAGGTGGGCCGGATCATCCACGCCCAGTACACGACGGTCATGCACCGTCCGCTGCTGGACCTCACCGCACGGATGGGGGAGGTGCTGCCGGACGGCCTGGACCAGATGTTCTTCGCCAACTCCGGTTCCGAGGCCGTCGAGGCGGCCCTCCGGCTGGTCCGCCAGGCCACCGGCCGCCCGAACGTCGTGGTCTTCCACGGCGGCTTCCACGGACGCACCGTCGCGGCGGCCTCGATGACCACCTCCGGCACCCGGTTCCGCTCCGGCTTCGCCCCGCTCATGCCCGGGGTGGTCGTCGCGCCGTTCCCGGACCCCACCCACTACGGCTGGAGCCGGGAGGAGGCGACCCGGTTCGCCCTCGACCAGCTGGACTACACGCTGCAGACGATCAGCGCCCCGGCCGACACGGCCGCCTTCGTCGTCGAGCCGGTGCTGGGTGAGGGCGGCTACGTCCCGGCCAGCGCCGAGTTCCTCGCCGGGCTGCGGGAGCGCGCCGACCGGCACGGCATCCTCCTCGTCGTCGACGAGGTGCAGACGGGCTGGGGGCGCACCGGCCGGTTCTGGGGCCACGAGCACTTCGACGGGCGGCCCGACGTCCTCGTCACCGCCAAGGGGCTGGCCTCCGGCTTCCCGCTCTCGGGCATCGCCGCCTCCGCCGAGCTGATGGGCAAGGCCTGGCCGGGCTCCCAGGGCGGCACCTACGGCGCCAACGCGGTCGCCTGCGCCGCCGCGCTGGCGACCCTCGACGTCATCCGGGACGAACGGCTGGTGGACAACGCCGCGGCCCGAGGCGAGCAGCTGCGGGCCGGCCTGGAGCAGGTC
>DATISK010000256.1:0-2128 GCA_035581545.1 Ornithinimicrobium sp.
ACCTCGTCCCGGCCGTGCTCGCCGTCCTCGGTCTGGTCGCGCTGCTGCACGGCTGGATCCCGCCGCTCCTGGGACCGGTCGGCTGGGCCACGGTCGGCCTCGTCGTCTTCGCCGGCACCTTCGCCGCGCTGCTCGACGTCCCGCAGGCGGTCGTCGACCTCTCGCCGCTGAGCCACCCGGCCCGGGTCCCCGTCGAGGCCCTGGCCCTGGCCCCGCTCGGCACCCTGCTGGGCGGAACCGTCCTCGGGGTCGTCCTGGGCCTGGTCGGGCTGCGGCGCCGGCAGGTCGCCGGCCGGTCCTGAGCGCTCAGTCCTCGAGCACCTCGGAGACCTCCATCCACTCCTCCTCGAGCCTGGCCTCCTGGTCGGTGAGGTCGGCGAGCTCGGCGGTGAGCACGGTCAGCCGGTCGGGATCGGTGGCGGCCCTGGCCATCTGCTCGTGCAGCCGGGCCTCCTGGGCGTGCAGCCGGTCCAGCGTCCGCTCCACCCGCGTCAGGGTCTTGCGGGCCTCCCGCACGGCAGCCGCGTCGGCGCGCACGACGTCCCGCCCCGTGGGCGCCGTCCCGCCGCCCCCTCCGGAGCGCGCCGCCCCGGCGGGCACCACCCCCGGACGGGCCGCCCCACGGTCGGGCATCCGCCGACGCAGCCGGAGGTACTCCTCCACGCCTCCCGGCAGGTCGCGCAGCGAACCGTCCCCGAGCAGCGCCATCTGCCGGTCGGTCATCCGTTCGAGCAGGTAGCGGTCGTGCGAGACGACGATCAGGGTGCCGGCCCACCCGTCGAGCACGTCCTCCATGGCCGTCAGCGTGTCGATGTCCAGGTCGTTCGTCGGCTCGTCCAGCAGCAGCACGTTGGGCTCGTCCATGAGCAGCCGGACGAACTGCAGCCGCCGCCGCTCGCCGCCGGAGAGGTCCCCCACCCGGGACTGCTGACGACCGCCGCTGAAGCCCAGCCGCTTGGCCAGCGAGCTGGCCGAGACCTCCTTGCCGCCGATGACGGTGAAGGAGCGCACCTCGGTGATCGAGTCGATCACGCTCCGGCCCGCCACCCGGTCCAGCTCGCGCAGCTCCTGGGTCAGGCAGGCCATCCGCACGGTCTTGCCGACCTTCAGCTTCCCCTTCGCCAGCGGGTGCTGGCCCTGCAGCACCCGCAGGAGGGTGGACTTGCCGGCCCCGTTGACCCCGACGAGGCCGTAGCGGTCGCCCGGGCCGATGCGCCAGGTGATGTCCTGCAGCAACGTGCGGTCCCCCACCCTCACGCTCGCGTCGAGCAGGTCGAGGACGTCCTTGCCGAGCCGGGTGGTGGCGAACCGGACGAGCTCGACGGTGTCGCGCGGCGGCGGTTCCCCCTCGATGAGGGCGGTCGCCGCGTCGATCCGGAACTGCGGCTTGCTCGTCCGCGCGGGGGCGCCGCGCCGCAGCCAGGCCAGCTCCTTGCGCGCCAGGTTGGCGCGGCGGTCCTCGGTGACCCTGGCCACCCGCTGCCGCTCGACCTTGGCGAGCACGTAGGCCGCATACCCGCCCTCGTAGGTGTGCACCCGCCCGTCCTCGACCTCCCAGGTCCGGGTGCTCACCTCGTCCAGGAACCAGCGGTCGTGGGTGACGACCACGAGGGCGTTGCCCGACCGGGGGCGCCGCCCCGAGAGGTATGCCGCGAGCCAGGCCACGCCCTCCACGTCCAGGTGGTTGGTCGGCTCGTCGAGCACGAGCAGGTCGGGGTCGGTCACGAGCAGCGCGGCCAGGGCCAGCCGCCGGCGCTCACCGCCCGACATCGGGCCCACGACGGCGTCCCAGCCGCCCACGGCCGCCGCCCCGGTGCCGCCCAGCAGTCCGTCCAGGACCTCGCGGACACGGGCGTCGCCGGCCCACACGTGCTCGGCCAGGTCACCCAGGACGACCTCGCGGACGGTGGCCCCGGGCGGCAGGGTGTCGGTCTGGCCCAGCATGCCCGCGGTGACGTCACCGGTGCGCAGGACCCGGCCCTCGTCGAGCGGACGCGGGCCGGTGAGGACGTCGCGCAGGGTGGTCGTGCCACCCCCGTTGCGGCCGACGACGCCGATCCGGTCCCCGTCGGCCACGCCCACGGCCACCTCGTCGAGGAGCACGCTCGTGCCCAGGACGAGGTGGGCC
>DATISK010000257.1:0-4318 GCA_035581545.1 Ornithinimicrobium sp.
CTCGGGCTGCAGGCGGCCCAGGGCGGGTTCGTCGAGCTGACCTTCCCCGAGCCGGGGCACTACCCGATCGTCTCGCACATCATGGTCGACGCCGAGCGGGGTGCGCACGGCCTCGTCCGGGTGACCGACTGACGCGGTGGGGCGTCGGCCGGGGCGTCGCGCGAGCAACGCCCCGGCCGCCACCCCGCCCCCGGTCCCGGGGTGCCGTCCCCGCCTTCACCACGGCACTCTGGGAGGTGTGTCCGCCTACGCCGCGATGAACCGTCCCGAGCGGTCGCGACGCACGAGCCCCTGCCCCTGCAGCCGCTGCAGCCACGGGACGTCGGGCTCGGCTCCCCACCGCTCCCGCCAGACGTCCGCGTGCCGCACGGCGATCCGGGCCTCGTCGGCGAGGGGGACGTCCGGCACCGGCTGCTGGTATGCGGTCGCGCCCCCCACCCAGACCCGGGCCCCGCCGGCCTCGTGGACGGCCCGGGCGAAGTCGACGTCCTCCAGTCCGTGCCCGACGTAGTCGGCGCTGTAGCCGCCCACGGCCTGCCAGTCCCGCGCGCTCATCGCGAAGGCGCAGCCGCCGCCCAGCTCCCAGCGACGGTCGACCTCGTACTGTCCCGGCGCCAGGGCGGGGATGCCGGGCGTGGGCACGGCGACGTCGCGCAGCTGGCCGAAGGGGTAGCCGACCAGGGGGTTCTCCGGCGGCGGCAGCTCGAGGACGGGGCCGCACCACATCGCCGGGCCGTCCAGCTCGGGCCGGTCGGCCACGCCCGGGCCGTGCCCCTGCCCGGTGACGGCATCGGCATACCGCTCCAGGGTCCGTCCACCCGGGATGGCGGCGTCGCGCAGGAAGACGAGCACGTCCGCGCCCTCCTCGAGGGCCGTCTCGGCCGCGAGGTTGCGGGCGGCGGCGAAGGGCAGCGCCCGCCGGTCCGTCTGGACCGGTCGGACGATGGTGCGCCAGCGGTCGGTGCCCAGGGGAAGCCGGTTGCGGGTCAGGTCACGGTCCCCCATGGAGATCACGACGTGCAGGTCCGCGGGCCGGGAGCCGACGGAGATCCCGTCCACCTGGCCGAGCAGCTGCTCGTGGTTGCCACGGGTCATCGACAGCACGGCCAGGGTCGGAGCTGCCGGGGTCGAGGTCATCCATCCACCCTACGGACGGCGCTGACCTGGGACTACACCCTGAGGGGTGACTCACGCTGCAGCAGACCCTCCCTCCACCTATGCTGTGGAGGTGTCTGTGCCCGGGCCCGTGACGGTAGCGATCCTGAACGACTACGAGGTGGTCGTCCGCGGGGTCCACGCGATGCTGGAGCCCTTCGCCGACCGGGTCGAGGTGGTCGAGGTGGCGGCCGGCGTGCCCGTCCGCAGCGACGTCGACGTCGTCCTCTACGACACCTTCTCCGCGCCGCAGGTGGACAGCGCTGACTTCGACCTCGCCATCGGGCGGGACGGGTTCGGTGCCGTGTGCGTCTACTCCTGGGACACCGACGCCCGGCTCGTCGAGATCGCGCTGTCCAAGGGGTGCAGGGGCTATCTGGACAAGGGGCTGGAGGCCGGGGAGCTGGTCGCCGCGATCGAGCGGGTGGCGGCCGGAGAGCTGGTCGTCTCCCCCTCCCGTTCGCACGTGGTGCCGATCGGCCCGCAGCTGGAGCTGATCTCGGACCGGGATCCGCAGGACCGTGGGGTCGAGCTGCTCCCCGGAGACTGGCCAGGGCGCCAGCACGGGCTCTCCCCGCGGGAGGCCGAGGTCGTCGCACTGATCACCCAGGGGATGACCAACGTCGACATCGCCGCCAGGGCGTTCCTGTCGATCAACTCGGTGAAGACCTACATCCGCAGCGCCTACCGCAAGATCGGGGTCACCCGGCGGTCGCAGGCCGTGCGGTGGGGGATGCAGAACGGGCTGGCGCCGGACACGATGCGCGACACCGACCCGGACGTGTCCCAGCAGGCCGGGGCCTGACGGCGGGGCCGGGACCGTTCAGTCCTCCGGCAGGTAGATCACGCAGGAGTAGGGACCGAGGTCGAGCAGCGCCGAGCCGTCGCGGACCTCGAGGTCCGGGGTCGCGTGGTCGCCGAAGAGCTGGCTGTAGCGGCGGGCGTCGCTGTTGAAGCGCACCCGCCACCGGCCGTCACCGGGCAGCTCGACCTCACGCTGGACGGCGTGCGCGGTGAGGTTGAGGGCGACCAGCACGTGCTGGCCGTCGTCGGAGGAGCGCACGTAGGCGATGACGTTGGCGTCGTCGTCCAGGCTGACCAGGGTGGTGTTGGGCCCGCACAGCCCGGCGGTCTCCCCGTCGAGGTTGCGGCGCATCCGCACGAGGTCGCGGAAGAGCTGGGTGATGTCGCGGAAGGACCAGGCCCGCTCCCAGTCCAGCGGCACGGTGTCCCGGAACCACTCGTCCTCCAGGAACTCCTGCCCCTGGAAGAGCATCGGCATGCCCGGGGCGGTGAGGACCAGGGCGGCACCGAGGGTGGCCATCTTCTGCGCGTCCCAGCCGGAGGGGTTCTCGCCCTGGACCTCGGAGGTGATCCGGGCCTTGCCGTTGGCGACCTCGTCGTGGGACTCGGTGTAGACGACCCGGTCGAAGGCGTGGTGGTAGCGGTGCATGACCGCCTTGGCCACGGCCGGGATGGAACGGTGCTCGTCGCCGGGGGCGGTGAGGACCTCCCGCACGGGGTGGACGAACTGGTTGTCCCACTGGGCGTGCATCGCGGCGCCGCCCTCCTGGGTCGAGGTGACCGCGGGGTCGTTGTGCAGGTCCTCGGCGATGACGATCCGCCCCGGGAAGTCGGTGCGGACGAGCTCGCCGACCCGCCGCATCATCTCCCAGCCCTCGGGGATGTCGCCGGTGAACCCGTCGACGTGCCGCATGTAGGGCGTCATGTCCAGCCGCAGGCCGTCGACGTGGTAGTCGTGCAGCCACATCCGGGCGTTGTCGAGGATGAAGTCGCGCACCTCCTGCCGGCCGTAGTCCGGGCGGGTGTCCCCCCACGGGGTGTTGGAGCGCCAGTCGTTGTAGAAGTAGATCCCGCCCTTGCCGTCCTCGCTCCAGCCGTCGAACTGCCAGGTCGGCAGGTCGCTGGGGCCGAAGTGGTTGTAGACCACGTCGACGAGCACCGCGATCCCGTGCTTGTGCGCCTCGCGCACGAACAGCTTCAGCGCGTCCGGGCCGCCGTAGGTGTGCTCCACGGCGAAGATGTGCGCCGGGTTGTAGCCCCACGAGTAGTCGCCGGCGAACTCCATGAGCGGCATCAGCTCGATGGCGTTGACGCCCAGCCCCACGAGGTAGTCCAGCTTGCCGGTGAGGTCGTGCAGGTCGGCCGGGCCGTCGGCGGTGTCGACGAAGGAGCCGATGTGCGTCTCGTAGAGCACCAGCTCGTGCTGCCCCGGGGTCTGGAACTGCCCGTCCTCCTCCCAGTCGAAGCGGCCCTGGTCGTAGAGGATCCCGTTGCCGACCGAGTTGGTCACCGCATACGCACGGGGGTCGATCCGGTGGAAGGTGTGCTCGCCGTTGGTCAGCAGGAGCTTGTACTCCTGCCCGTGCTCGGCGCCGGGCACCTCGACGTACCAGTTGCCGTTGCCCTCGGGCTCCATCGGGTGCGCCTGCTCGTCCCAGCCGTTGAAGTCGCCGACGACCGCGACCGCCTCCGCGTGCGGTGCCCAGACGCGGAAGGCGAAGCCCCCGTCGACGGCGATGGCACCCATACCGGGGTGGGACGAGCTCACGGACAGACCTCCAGGTCGAGGGGCAGGGACCAGCGACATCGTAGGGGGTGGTGCCGGGCAGGGGCGCGGTCCGCGGGCCTGGCGGGGGGCGACGGCCGCCGCGGTGGGGCACACTGCGGGGGTGCCCGACGTCACCCGCGCCCCCCGGGGCCCCGCCCGTCCCCGCCGCGAGCTGGCCGACATCGGGCCGGTCGCGCAGCTGCGCGCCGGCCGCCTGGCAGCACGCCTGACCCTGCTGCTCCTCGGCCTGTTCCTCTACGGGGCCTCGATGGCGCTGGTCGTCCGCAGCGTCCTGGGCCTGATCCCCTGGGACGTGCTGCACGTGGGCATCCAGCAGCACGTCCCGCTCTCCTTCGGCACCATCGTCGTGGGTACCTCGGTGCTCGTCCTGCTCGCCTGGATCCCGCTGCGGCAGAAGCCCGGCCTGGGGACCCTGGCCAACGCCTTCCTCATCGGCCCGTCCGCCGACCTGGTGCTCGCCGTCGTCCCGCAGACCGACCACCTCGGCTGGCGCACGCTGCTCCTGGTGGGCGGGATCCTGCTCAACGGCGTGGCCACCGGGATGTACATCGGCTCCCAGTTCGGCCCCGG
>DATISK010000258.1:0-7042 GCA_035581545.1 Ornithinimicrobium sp.
GGCCGCGCGAGACCTGGCTGGCGAAGAGCGTGATGACCAGGGCCGTCGGCAGCACGGACAGCTCGTGGCCGAGGACGATCCACCCCAGGGAGCGGAGCAGCGCCCGACGGCTCTTCTCCTGCAGCCCGTAGGACAGGGCGAAGAGCCAGCCCATGGCCGGGTTGACCCCGTGGAACAGGCCGAGCCCCAGCGCCGAGAGCAGGGCGGCGACGTCGACCGCCCCGCCCCCGCCGTGCCCGGCGTGCGTCAGCAGCACCGTGACCTCCGTCGTGTGCCCGGCGTGCGTCGGCGGCACCGGGGCCGTCAGCTGAAGCAGTAGGAGTCGCTCGAGGCGTCGCCACCCTCGAGGTGGGTCTGGTGCACGCGGTTGCCGCGGAAGTCGTCCCCGTGGGGGAAGAACCGCTCGTCCAGGGTCATCCGTCCGGTCTCGGGGTCGATGTCGGCCTTGGCCATCCAGGCCCCCACCCCGTCGGGGTAGAACTGGTCGTCCCAGGCCCCGTAGAGCGAGTTGGTCCAGTAGACCCTGCGTCCGTCCCGGCTGATCTCCACCATCTGCGGGGCGCCCGCCAGCGGCAGGTCGGGCGCGGCCGGGTGGCTGGCCCTCGTCATGATGCCGCCGAGCCGGATCTCGCCGACCTGCCTCGGGTGCAGCGGGTCGGTCACGTCGAGCTGGATCGTCTGTCCGGTGCCGAAGCAGGAGACGTAGAGGAACCGGTCGTCGACCGACAGGTCGATGTCGGTGATGAGCGGGGGGACGGCCTTGAACGGCCGGAGCAGCTCGGGCAGCCGGTCGACGTCCTCGTCGGCGACCGGCTCGGCCGGGATGTCGAACACCTTGGTGATGGTGAACTCCCCGTCCCGCCCCTCCCGCTGCCAGCACCAGATGGAGCCGGACAGGTCCTCCAGGCTGAGCACGACGCCGAGGAACCCGTACTGCCGGTCCGGGTCGTGGGCGGGGCGCAGCTCCAGCGCCATCTGGTACTGCGGGCCGAGCTCGAGCGTCTGCAGGTGGGTGCGCCGCACGAGGTCGAAGACGTGCACCCTGTTGCCGTACTTCCCGGCCAGCAGGTCCTCGGGGAGCACGCCGTTCTCGACCTGGCGGGGGGTCCCCCACTCGCTGGTGATCATCCGGTCGTGGTTCAGGTGCCACCAGAAGTCGTAGGCGAGGTACTGCTCGCCCCGGTCCTTCTCCCAGGCCCCCTTGACCTCGAAGGTGTCGTGGTCGAGCAGGGCGATCCCGCCCGGGCCCTCGTCGCCCTCAGCCGTCCCGAGGTTGGTGATGTAGATGCCCTCCGGACCGCAGTGGGCGGTGTGCGGCCGGGAGTAGCCTGTGCGCGCCTTGTACTCCTCCGGCTCGATGACCTTGGCGATGGTGGGGTTGCGCGGATCGTCCTTGACGTCGACGAAGTGGATCCGCGAGGAGCGCAGGCCCATGAGCAGCAGGTAGCGGCGTTCGACGTGCGGGTGCGCGCTGCCGGGGCACAGCGCCGAGGAGCAGGCGTTCCAGCCGTGGTGGTGCAGCTCGTCGCCGACGTTGGGCATCTCGCACCAGCCGACGACCTGGCCGTAGTCCTCCGCCGCGGGGTCCACGCTGACCACGGCCAGCGCGTCCTTGCCCGGCTCCCCCTCCCCCCGCCCGAACGTCGCCACGAAGGCGTGCTGCTCCGGCGGCGACTCGGCGGCCAGCGACGGCGAGGGGTAGAAGGTGGGATCCGGTCGCCAGGTCGTCGTCGCCACGTCGCGCTCCTTTGCGGGCAGGGATGCTTATGGGTGTCCACAGCGTCTCTTATGGTGCCACCCTCCGCGCCCGGACGCACCCGGCCCCTGGGACGACGAAGGCCCCCGCTGCGTAGCGAGGGCCTTCGACCTGGCGGAGGATGGGGGATTTGAACCCCCGAGGGTTTTATCCCAACACGATTTCCAATCGTGCGCACTAGGCCACTATGCGAATCCTCCGCCGACGAGGATACCCGAGGCCACGTCCGGGTCGAAATCGCTCATCGACCGAGCGCCACCGCCTCCCACGCTCCCCTCCTCGACGGGAGCCCGACCCGACCTGCTGGCGTCGTCAGGGCCCCGCGCCATGGGCAGGTACCTCTCCTTCAGGGCAGGTGCACTGATGGGGGTTACGAGGAATATCGCGTTCTCCCGATCAACCGATCTGGCTCCGCCCGCGTGTTGATCGACGATCCGCGATATTCGTCGCCGACCCCCCTCCGGCACCCGCTGATCGCCGGTCAGCGCCGGCGGCGGCCCGTGCCGAAGATCGAGCGGGTGATCTCCCGGCCGATGACCGTGCCGGCGGAGCGCAGCATGGAGCGGAACGCCGTGGACTCCACGACCTGGCCGATCACGCTCTGGTCCTCCTCAGCCCGGCGGCCACGGCCCGACCGCGCCGACCGCCCCGACCGCGCCGGGCCCTGGGCGGCCTCGGCCTCCTCCTGGGCAGCGGCCTCCTCGGCCGCCGCCATCCGGGCGGCCAGCATCTCGTGCGCCGACTCCCGGTCGAGCGCCTCGGCATACTTCGCCCGCACGGCGGACGCGGCCTCGACCTGCCGGATGACGTCCTCGTCGGAGGGCCCGATCCGACCCTGCGGCGCGCGCATCATCGTGTGGGCGACCGGCGTGGGTGCCCCCTTCTCCGACAGCACGGTCACGACGGCCTCGCCGGTGCCGAGGGCGGTGAGCAGCTCCTCGAGGTCGTACCCGCTCGTCGGGAAGGTCGAGACCGTGGCCCTCAGCGCCTTGGCGTCGTTGGGCGTGTGTGCGCGCAGGGCGTGCTGCACCCGGTTGCCCAGCTGGGCGAGCACGCTGTCGGGCACGTCCTTGGGGGTCTGGGTGACGAAGAAGACGCCGACGCCCTTGGAGCGGATGAGCCGCACGGCCTGCTCGACGGAGTCGAGGAAGGCGTCGGAGGCGTCGTCGAAGAGCAGGTGCGCCTCGTCGAAGAAGAAGACGAGCGTGGGCTTGTCCGGGTTGCCGACCTCGGGCAGGTCCTGGAAGAGGTCGGCCAGCAGCCACATGAGGAAGGTGGAGAAGAGCACCGGCTTGTCCTGCACGCCCGGCAGCTCCAGGCAGCTGATGATGCCCTTGCCGTCCGCGGTCGTGCGCATGAGGTCGGCGGTGTCGAACTCCGGCTCGCCGAAGAACACGTCGCCGCCCGCCGCGGACAGCCCGACGAGCTCGCGCAGGATGACGCCCGCGGTCGAGGTCGCCAGCCCGCCGAGCGACTTCAGGTCCTCCTTGCCCTCGTCGGAGAGCAGGTGCTGGATGACGGCGGTGAGGTCCTTGAGGTCGAGCAGGGCCAGACCCTGCTGGTCGGCCCAGTGGAAGACCAGGCCCAGGCTGGACTCCTGGGTCTTGTTCAGCCGCAGCACCTTCGACAGCAACGTGGGGCCGAACGAGGTGACCGTGGCCCGCACGGGGGTGCCCACCCCCTGCCCGCCGAGGTTCATCAGCTCGACGGGGTATGCCGTGCCGGTCCACTCCTGCGCGAGCGCTCCCATGCGCTCCTCGATCCGCCCCCCGCCCTCGGCGGGCGACGCCATACCCGTCAGGTCGCCCTTGATGTCGGCGAGGAAGACCGGGACGCCGGCGTCCGAGAGCTGCTCGGCCAGCACCTGCAGCGTGACGGTCTTGCCGGTGCCGGTCGCGCCGGCGACGAGTCCGTGCCGGTTCATCGAGCCCAGGGGCAGGCGGACGACGGCGTCGGGGACGACCTGCCCGTCGTGCACCGCCCCGCCGAGGACGATGCTCGGCTCGGTGAAGGCGTAGCCCTCCCGGATGAGGTCGACCTGGCCGTTGCTCCGCCCGCTGCTGTCCTCGCTCACACGGCCGACTCTAGTGCGAGGGGCGGACGCACCCGTGGACGCCTACACTCGCGGCCATGATCTTCAAGGGTGTGGGGGACGGGCGCCCCTACCCGCCGCACGGCCTGGACGAGGCCCGCGACTGGGCCCACCTGCCGCCGCGGATGCTGCGTCTGGACGAGCTGGTCACCACCCGGGCCCAGCTGGACCTGCACGTGCTGCTGTCCCCCGACTCGACCTTCTACGGCGACATCTTCTGCCACGTGGTGAAGTGGCAGGACACGCTCTACCTGGAGGACGGGCTGCACCGGGCGCTGCGGGCCGCCCTGCAGGGGCGGCCGGTGGTGCACGGGCGTGTCCTGGACCTGCACACGGGCGGCGGTCGCTAACCTCGCACAGCGGGACTTTCGACCGACCCCGCACCCGACCGAGCGACGGAAGGACCAGCCGTGGGCTACGTGCGCACCGCCGGCATGTCGACGGCCGCCCGCCGGGCGCGCCGCCGGGCCGCCCTGGTCATCGTCGCGCTGCTGCTCGGCCTGCTGCTGGTCTTCGGGTTCGCGCTGGCCTTCGTGCAGGGGTGGTTCGGCCTCAACGAGGGCGGTGGCGCGGACGACGCGGCCGCGACCACGGCGGTGCCGGCCCCCGCGCCCACCCTCGCCCCGGAGGACGTCCCCGTGAACGTCTACAACGCCAACGCGGGCAACGGCGCCGCCGGGCGCGCGGGCGAGGCCCTGCGGGCGCGCTCGTTCGACGTGCTGACCGTCGCCAACGACCCGGAGGGCGCCACGATCGACGGGGTGGCCGTCGTCCGGCACGGACCCGAGGGGGTCGAGGAGGCCGAGGTGCTCCGCGACGCGTTGCCCGAGGGCGTCGAGCTGGTCCAGGACGAGCGGGAGGCGGTCTCGGTCGACCTCGTGCTCGGCTCCCAGTGGGAGGACCTGGGCGAGCCCGGCACCGACGAGAGCGTCGCGACCGCCGAGAGCACCGAGGAAGGCTGAGCATGGACCACCAGGTCACCCTGTCCCGACGGGTGTCGGCCCCGCCGGCCGCGGTCTGGGAGGTCGTCACCGACCTCGACCGTGCCGCCGAGCGCCTCTCCCAGGTCACCGAGCTGCACGTCATCTCCGACGGACCGTATGCCGTGGGCACCCGCTGGCGGGAGACGCGCCGGATGATGGGCGCCTCGGAGACCCAGGAGATGGTGGTCGTGGAGAACGACCCGCTGCGGCGGACGGTCACCGAGGCCGTGGACGGCAGCACCCGCTACCGGACCACCCTGCTGCTGGAGTCGCTCGACGAGTCGGCCGGGACGCTCCTGACGGTCGTCTTCGAGGCGCAGGTCACCGACCCGGGCAGGCTGCAGCGGCTGGCCCTGAAGGTGGTCGGCCCGCTCGGCACCAAGCTCACCGAGAAGTCGCTGCGGACCGAGCTGGACGACATCGCCCGCGCGGCCGAGGGGCTCGCCGGCGGCGGAGGACCGGCCGACGGCTGAAGTCGTCCACAGATCGTCTCCGGTCCTCCCCGCAGCCGGCCCGACGGGACTATCCTCGGCGCTATGCGCGAATTCAGGCCCACCCCACCCACCGGCGGCGCCGAGCCGGAGGACCCGTGGGCCTACCGTCCCGAGGGCCGTCCCCCGGCTGCCCCCGGCCCGACCGTGGGCACCGGCCCGACGCCGGCCCCCGGCCCGGCCGCGGCGGGACCCTCCGTCACCCCCGGCCGGACCCCGGGGTGGGGCGCACCCTCGGGCTACACCCACCCCAAGGGTGCGACCGTCCTGACCCTGGGCATCCTCAGCGTGGTCGTGCTGCCGTTCCTGGGGCCGTTCGCCTGGGCGATGGGGCACCGGGCGATCAAGGAGGTCGACGCCTCCGGCGTGCCGGCCGCCAACCGCTCGATGCTGGTCGGCGGAATGATCACCGGCATCATCGGCACGGTCTTCCTCGTCCTGGGGATGCTGGTCTTTCTGGCGGTGATGGGCCTGTTCGTCGCGAGCGTCTCGACCTCGGTGGGCTGAGCTCCCGGGCCCGTCGTCGGCGTCCTCAGCCCAGGAGGTGCAGGGCCCCGAGCAGGGCCAGCAGCCCGAGCGTGAAGGCCGGCGTCACGAGGGCCAGCCGCAGTCGCGACCTGGCGGTCACCGTCGGCTCCTCCCCCGGTGCGAGCACGAGGTCGTCCGGCGCGTGGTCCAGCCAGCTCAGCACGGCGGCGACGGCGACCAGCACCAGCCCGGACCCGACGAGCAGCGGGGCCGGCGCCCGGAAGGCGGTGGCCGGCAGCAGCACGGTCGCGACCACCATGGCCAGGACCGGGATCATGAGCAGCACGGCACCGACCCAGATCCGGGAGACCAGGGCACGCAGCACCATGGTCGGTGCCAGCAGGAGCGCGCCCAGCGAGGTGAGCGCGAAGGCACCGCCGACGAGGACGCCCACGGAGACGTCGGCCGCCTCGCCGTCCAGCCAGGCGTCGAAACCCCACCCGGTGAGCAGCATCCCCACCAGGCCGAGGACGGCCCACGTGGCCGTGGCCGGGCTGACCGCCCCCTCGTCCCTCGACTCCGCCTCGGCCAGGGCCCGGGCGTAGACCCGGGCATCGCCGAACGCCTCCTGCGCGCCCTCGCCGGACTCGACGACGTGCGACTCGACGGTCACCAGGGCGTCACCGATCCGCGGCCCGGCCACGCCGAGCAGCCGCTGCTCCAGCACGAACTCCTGGACCCAGCGCCGTTCGACGCTCGGTGCCAGGTCCCCGGGGTCGCGGTCGCCCGGGTCGCGGTCGGCCGGTCGCCCGGTCAGGGCGTTCCTGCCGGACCGGTTCCGGGACGGGCGGCTGGGCTCGTTCATCGAAGGTCCCCCTGGGGCTCGAGCGCACCGTCGGTCAGCGCGCGGGTGGTGGTGGTGAAGGCGGCCCAGTCGACCGCCTGCCGGGCGGCGTGGGCCCGCCCGGCGTCGGTGAGCAGGAAGTACTTCCGGCCGGGGCCGCCCTCGCCGGGCCGCCACTCGACCTCGACGTGGCCGGCCTGCTCGAGCCGGCCGAGCAGCGGGTAGAGCGTGCCGCCCCGCACCTCTCCCAGTCCGACGTCGGCGAGCCGCTGGGTGATGGCGTAGCCGTAGCTGGGGCCGTCCAGCAGGATCCGCAGCACGCAGACCCCCAGGACGCCCCGCAGCCACTCGCTCGGCCAGTGCTCCGGTTGCATGACTAGATCATAAGCCTGATTAGTCAGCCAGGTC